>JAAYRC010000193.1 GCA_012518975.1 Clostridiales bacterium | reverse complement strand
TAGGTAATTGCGAAACGTTACTTACTTTATTATCTAGTGCAAGTTTAACAAACCACGGCAGGCACGCTTTCGCTACCTTCGCCTCGTAACGGTACATAAGCTGCCAAAGTACGGCAGCTAAGTACCGACGGTCTCAGAGTACCTGCTTGTGGTCCTTATTAAACTTGCACAATTTGGCAAAGATTTCGTGAGTTTCGCAATTGCCTACTAATATAATGAAACTGCAAACACAATTGCCTTGTATTAATAGGATTTCTTAACTTATATACTTATCAATAAAGCTTTGTAGCTTTTCCTCATAGCCCAGCCTATTTACAAGGCATGATTTTGCATGCTCTGCTCCTGCTACAAGATATAGTGCTTTTTTGCCCTTTTTACACCTATACATTTGCTTTGACATTACTGTTGGAACATAATCATCCTTTTTTCCATGAATAAATAAAACTGGTGTGTCGACTTTACTAATCACCTTAATGGGGGACACATCTCCATACCAAAACCCTGCTCGTATATAAGTGATTAAGCTTTCTAAGGGAATAAAAAAATGAGGAAGATGATAGTAATGCTTGGCCTGATGCCTTAATAGGTCATATAGGTCAGAATAAGCACAATCTGCAATGCTACATGTGACCCTTTCATCAATCCCCAAATGAAGCAGTGCAGTTGCCGCTCCCATAGATTCACCATGTGTTACTAGCTTGCAATCGGATCCATAGGTGCTATAACACCAATCAACAAGCTTTTTAAGATCATATTTCTCATAATACCCCATAGAGGTATAGGCTCTTCCACTTAAGCCATGATTCCTATGATCATATATTAATACATCAAATCCCATACCAAGGAAAATCTCAGCATAAATCAATGACCTATATTTAGCTTGTGAAAAACCATGACAAAGTACTGCTATTTTTTTTACCTTTTTACTATTACTTAGGCAGGGTGGTTCCAATAATTCGCAGGATAAATTATATCCGTAATCCGACATTATGTTAAACTTATATTTTTTAATATTTTTATATTGAAGTTCATTAAACTTACCCGTCTTTGCTTCCAGCTGATATAGCCTGTCACTGGAAAGTCTTTTTGGTCTTAGGACCAAACTAGATAAGCACCATAATCCTCCACCAATCCATAATAGCAGGAACCTAAGCATACCATACCTCCATTTAACACTGTTATCAAGAGAATATCCAGTATGGCATAAAATATACATAGTCCTAATAAGCTATAAACAAGCTATATAATAGTATTTATTCTTTTGGTAGAAAATTCTCAAATATAAATAAATCAAAATAGTCTTTATTTTCATCAAGCTCCCTTTGAGACTTAATAGTCCAAGCTACTGCCATGGTTTTATAAAGCCTTCTACAAATTGTAAAGGATAAAGCCTTCTTATATTTATGCTGATAGGCAATAAAATCAGGCTTTGTATGAAAATTAAAGAAAAAATGCTTTAAGAAAAAAAAATGTACCCTGCTGCCTTCTTTCTTCTCCTTAATAAAATCAGTAGAAAGCTGGCCTCGAATTATCCAGGGGTAGCGCTTCTTATACCATCCTAACCCCAAGGGGTTAAATGATTCTATACAGTATAGACCCTTATAATTTTTCAACACTTCTGATACAGCAATACAGGTATCATGGGGTTTAAGTGGTATCTTTAATTCAATAATTAAGGGAACCTTGCCAGCAACAAGTTCCATTGCATCATAAAGAGTAGGTATTTTCTCCAAAGAGTCAAATAATCTGTACTCAAGTAAGTCTTTATATTCTAATTCGGCTACCTTCTTGTTCACACCACATGCCCTGTTAAGGTCAAAATCATGAAATACCACCGGTACCAAATCCTTGGTTATCTGGACATCCAATTCTATTCCATATCCCCCCTTAACAGCTAGTTCAAAAGCCTTTAGCGAGTTTTCCGGTGTATTAGTTTTATTATCATGAATTCCTCTATGAGCGTAATAATATCCATCAAACCTTTCAAGCATTGGATTCTTCCTAAGCTTAGGCATAATAGCAAGTAGATATAGGAGTACAATTACCCCTAATAGTATCCCTAGCTCCAATAACATATCAATTCACCTCGTATATTAGGATATGTAAGTCACATCAAGTATTCACTCTTTTTACTCTACACTATCTATCCTGTTCTCAGTCCTTCTTTCAGGCTTGGAATCTCCATGCTTTACAAACATCATAGTGCAAAGAGATGCAATTGAAAATACTACAGCATAAGGAAATAGTGTCCAATATCCAACCTTCTCTAGCAGAAAACCTGACACTATTGGGGTTATAATCTGTGCTGTCATAGAAAATGTATAATAATACCCAGTGTATTTGCCAGTATCAGCACTCTTACACATCTCAACAACCATAGGATATGAGTTAACACTTATGGCCGCCCAACCTATTCCAGTACAAGCAAACATAAGATTTATATATGGGGAAGGCCCTTTTATTAAAAGACCACTTAAGTATGATAAGGTCATAAGAATAATCCCCCCCATTATGGTCTTCTTTCTGCCTATCTTACTTGATATTATCCCTATGGGAATATAGGCTATCAAGGCTGCTCCCATAGCTACCATTAAGGGGAAGGTATAAGTCCCATCCGAATATCCCCATACCTTATCAGCATACCTGGAAAATACTGTTTTAACTGCATTATATGCAAAAAACCACAAAAATATCGATGCCATGATAAATCCTAAGCTTCTTTTAACCTCAGCAGGCATCTCCTTCTTATTACCCCTAGAATCTTCAATATCTTTATTAACTCCTATGTCAAACAGGTCTTCTTCTGCTTTTATCTTGTCTGCCAACTTATTCTCATTTACTGTAAGTAACAATAAAATAACAGATATTATCATTAAGGAAATAACACTTATGAACACAGGAAGATTAGAAGAACCATCATCTGTATAAAGCCATAATGTCATTACCAGTGCATATGTACCACCTACAGTTCCCATTAGGTTGATTATAGCATTGGCCTTGCTTCTAAGGGGTTTTGGTGTCACATCGGGCATTAGGGCTACAGCAGGCGACCTATATGATGCCATAGCTAATAATACAATCCCCAAGGCTACCATAAACAAAACAAATTTGCCCCTTTGTTCTGCTATAGGTAATATTAGAGTAAAAACTGATGCGAGTAGGGTTCCAGCAAGTATGAAGGGCATTCTTCTTCCCATACGGGTCCTAACCTTATCAGATAAGGCACCTAAAATAGGAAGAAGGAACAAGGCTAGAACATTATCAATTGCCATTATTGCTCCCACTGCTGTTTCTTTAAGTCCAAAGGTCCCCTCTAGCATCTTAGGTATAATACCCTCATAAATCTCCCAAAATGCAGTGATTGACATAAATGCAAGTCCCACAAAAAATGTTTGCTTGTAATTAAGCTTCATACTTAACCTCCTACTGTCAGTTATTAAATTATAAGATTAATGCACTATCTAGCTATTTTGATTCATAAATACATAGGATCCAATTCCAACAGCTATGGTAAGGTTTAATGAATCCACATCTGGAGATTGAGGTATCATGATACTGGTACCCACACTAAGAAAAGAATCATCAAGGCCTGATGCTTCATTACCAAACACTAATGAAAACAGTTTAGATTTGGGGCAATCCTTTATATCTAATGTCTTCTTTCCATTCAACATAAAGGTGAAGATATCATGGTCCTTATATTGCCTACTATATTCATCAAAGGACTGGTAGGGTTGAAAATTCAACTTAAACAGAGCACCCATAGAAGCCCTCACGACCTTGGGGTTAAATATATCAGCTCCTGGAAGTACTATGGCAATATCATAAATTCCAAATCCAACAATAGTTCTTATAATAGTTCCCAGATTCCCCATATTACTAGGATTAACTAATACTATATGGGGTTTGTCCATGGAAAGCTGGCTGGTATACTTTTCAAAAACACCAACTACATAGCAGTTTTCCTTTCCACTTAATCTCCCTATAAGCTTATTATTTGTTTCAATTGGTATACCATTGACATTACACAGACTCTTTAGCCTATCCATATCAGTAAAGCTAGAATGTACTAGGACCCTATATACTAGGTCGGGCCTACTAAGTATAAGCTCATAAGTAGGAAAGGCACCAAGAGTATAGGAATATAGACTATCCTTTTTATAAGGCTTAATCTGCATATCAATTAATTTACTTCTATCCTCATGGTCCATAATCTACTCCGCCTTCAATATATCTTTTACTCTCATTTCTTACCCATATATACCAATGCCAACATATCAGGTCCTGTATGGCTACCGATAATAGGTCCGATTTGAGCTATTACAACATCTTTTATAATATTCATACTACGAATCTGCTTCTCCAATTGCTTGGCCTGTTCAAGATTATCCCCATGACCTACAATGACTATCTGTGAGGATAAGTCCTCACCTTCCTCTGTCATTTTATTAATCAGAAAATCCATTTCAGCCTTAGCACCCCTAATCTTAGATACGACTACGAGCCTTCCCTCTTCATTGGTACTTAATATAGGCCGTATACGTAGTGCCGTCCCTACAACTGCCTCAATGGACGAAACTCTCCCACCTCTTTTTAGGTGAAACAAATCTCTTACAGTAAACCAATGCCTAGAATCATATTTGTGGTCCTCAACCCAGTCCCTAAGTTCCTCTATTGTTAGTCCCTTTTTTTTCTGCATCGCACTATTTAGAACCAATAAACCCTCACCTATGGAAGCACATTTTGAGTCAACACTATAAATCTTCCTATCTGGATATTTATGTCTAAGGTCTTCTACAACCAACTGTGAGGTATTGTATGTACCACTTAGTCCTGATGAAAAGGAAATGTATAGTATATCTAGATTACTCTTTATCAATTCTTCAAAATAATCCATAAAAACTATTGGTGTTATTTGTGTTGTATGAGTACTTGCACCAGCTCTTAATTGGCTATAGAAGTCGTCTATTTTCAAATCTCTTTCATCCGGATGGAAGCTATAAGGATGATCATTTATATCTACTCCCATTGGAATAACCCTTATATCATATTCTTTTATTATAGAATAAGGCAAATCTAGGGTTGCATCGCTTACAATCACATAGTCTCTCATCATGTTCTCCTCTATAATTATATAATCTATTATATTCGTGCTGTATAATCATAATAAATATATTAAACTAAAAATGACCCATAATCAAGAGAATTACAAAAATGGGCTCAAACATTCTAATATATAACTTGCATAAAAGTAATAGATATGATATTTTAAATTTGAAACAAGATGTATTAATATGAGGGAGTAGTTTGCATACTTTGTATGTGTGTAAGTCAAAATCCTGATTATGATATCCACTTAAATCAGGCTTGCCTTAAATAACGAAACTCATGTATGGATTGAATACCATGCATGAGTTTTATCTTGATTTCCTCACAATCAACTGAAAGGAAACTACTACTATGGACATACTAACACAGATACTATTTGGTTTTTGTCTTGCAACAGATGCCTTTGCAGTATCTATAACCAATGGAATGTGTAGCTGTAAAATAAACAAAAAAAATGTTATGGCCACTGCCCTTACATTCGGTGTTTTTCAAGGCCTAATGCCAGTGCTTGGCTATATTCTTGGACATAGCTTTGCAAATGTAATATCTAGATACCAGCATTATCTTGCCCTATTCTTACTTAGTGCTATTGGTATTAATATGATTGTTGATGCCTTAAAGGACGAAAAAGAAGCTGACCAGGTATGCAATTCAACTAATATCTTTACTGTGAGAAATCTTACTATTCAAGGAATTGCTACTAGCATTGATGCCCTAGCTGTAGGAGTAAGCCTGGTAGCCGTAGATGTTAATATTGCTAGCATATCTCTTATAATAGGAATTATTACCTTCCTTTGTTGTGCTCTTGGTGTTTATATAGGAAGAAGGTTTGGTCTTTTATTAGGTATAAGAGCAAAATTAGCTGGTGGAATCTTATTGGTCTTAATTGGTATTAAGATATTTGTTCAACATATTGTTTCATGATTTTCTAAATAAGTATTCTCTGAACTATAATAAAGAAGTTTTTATCTAGATAATTGCGAAACTCTACTTTACTTTATATTCTTGTGCAAGTTTAACAAACCATGGCAGGCACGCTTTCGCTACCTTCGCCTCGCAACGGTACATAAGGTGCCAAAGTACGGCACCTAAGTACTGGCGGTCTCAGAGTACCTGCTTGAGGTTATTGTTAAACTTGCACAACTTAACAAGAGTTTCGCAATAACCTAGCAATTTTTATCCTATGAAAGGAGAATGAAATTGGACTTTAGCAAATACTTTTCATGTCTACCATCAATCGAAACTGAGCGTCTTCTTCTTCGCCAAATCACCTCAAGCAAAAGCGATGGGAGGGATAGCTTAGAGTTTATTAATGATTACAGCGTTTACCGTTACTGGGGACTTTTTGATGAGAATCGAAAAGAGGATTACACTAACCAAAGACCTAAAAAACAGATCTTTTTAGATTACCATTACAAAGAAACTATTAAGGAATATGAAGCTGGGAATGAACTGGCCTGGGTAATGGAATCAAAGGAAAATCAAAAGGTTATAGGAGAATTTGTTCTATATGATTTTCAGCTTGATATGCAGGCTGACATTGGATATCGACTTAATAAGGATTATTGGGGGTCTGGTTATGCTACAGAAGCAGGGCGAGCAGTAATAGACTTCGCCTTTAATAGCTTGAGACTTGAAAGACTTCAAATACGTTGCTTTGCTGATAATATAGCTTCAGTGAAAGTAGCTCAAAAGCTAGGCTTTAGTCAGGAAGGGTTAATCCGTAAGGGAGTAATTCTAAATGTTATGACTGATTATTATATCTTTGGTCTTCTTAAGAAAGAATTTGAACATAATCCCGTCAGATAATATTCCTTAGCGGAGCGTTTTTTATGTAATAGGACGAATTTTCTTATTACATAAAAAACAATTATATTGGAGGATAAGCCTATGAAAACACTTTATATTTCTGATTTAGATGGCACACTTCTTGGTCCTAATGCAAGCCTAAGTAAGAGAACTATTAATATATTGAACGATTTATTGCATAAGGGAGTATTATTTACAATAGCAACGGCTAGAAGCATAAAATCAGTGAAGTATATACTTAAAGACCTTAATATTACTCTACCAATGATCTTAATGAATGGGGTATGTATATATGATCCACTAAAAAGAGACTATATTAAGGTAGAGTCCTTAAGCAGGCAAGATTCACAAACACTACTATCCCTTATAGAAGAACAGAATTTAAAAGGTTTTTTATATACATTAGATAAGGGAAGACTTGCAACCTATTATGAAGAACTGAGTAACCCCTGTCTTAAGAACTTTTATGAAGAAAGGGTAAACAAATATAACAAACCCTTCACAAGGGTGGCTAGTTTTTATCCGATTATTGATCAATCCATTATATATTTTGCCCTTATGGACTCTAAAGAGAACTTGGAGCCTTTGAATAAGGTTGTTGAGAACCTGCCTAATATAAACAGTGTATTTTACAAGGATAATTATTATAAGGATATGTGGTATCTTGAGATTTTCTCAATAAAAGCATCAAAATATCACGCAGTTAATTTCCTTCGTCACCATCTTTCTATCGATAACATCATAGGCTTTGGCGATAATAGTAACGACATCCTACTCTTTGATGCCTGTGATAAAAGCTATGCGGTAGATAATGCAATTGATGAGTTAAAAACTAAGGCAGATGGGATTATCGGAAGTAATACGAAGGACGCTGTAGCTATTTGGATAAAGGAAAATTCTTAATATAAACCATGAATTGTATAATATAAAATATTGTTTCCCATTAGTACCCATGATATATTAGATATAATATCCAATGCCTGTATTAGAATTTAGCTTTTTGGAAGGAGGAATTTATTATGAACAGTATTAGTGACAGTTATGTATTATCCAATGGCTACAAAATTCCATGTGTAGGCTTCGGAACATGGAAGCTAGATGAATCCGACTCCACAGTAGATACCATTAAGACAGCCATTGACTGTGGCTATAGGCACATAGACACAGCTTATAGCTACTATAATGAAAAGTCAGTGGGTAAGGCAATTCGCAGTTGTGGCCTAAAAAGAGAAGACCTATTTGTAACAACCAAGCTAGGTAATGGTAGCCACGGCTACGAGAAAACCTTAAAAGAATTTGAAATCTCCATGAATAATCTAGATATAGATTATGTGGACTTATACCTAATTCATTGGCCAAGACCCCTATCTATAAGAGATAGCTGGAGAGAACATAATGAAGGCAGCTGGAAAGCCTTTGAAGAATTATATAAGGCAGGAAAGATAAAGGCTATAGGTGTTAGTAATTTCTTAGATACCCACCTTGATGCTATATTAGAAACTGCCACTATAGCTCCAATGGTAAACCAACTAGAACTACATCCTAGGTATGTACAAACTGATGTTGTCCAGTATTGTAAGGACCGTAGAATGATTGTAGAGGCTTGGAGCCCATTGATTAAAGGGGATTTTAGCCATCCAGTCCTTGTGGAGATAGCAAGTAAATATAACAAATCCGTAGCACAGATTTTACTTGGTTGGAGTATCCAACAGGGCTTCCTGCCCCTACCAAAGTCATCTAATAAGGAAAGAATGATAGAAAATTCTAATATCTTCGACTTTAAGTTAAGTGATGAAGACCTTGAAGCTATGAAAGTCCTTGAAACCCTTGGAAGAACTGGAGCACATCCAGATACAGCTGAATTTTAACAAAACACCTACTATGATTTGATAGTATATAGGTTTTAAACCTTTAAGATAAACTAATCATAGTAGGTGTTTTTTCTTCTTACTAGCTAATTTGCGATTTATTTATGTCCTTATAAATTGACATCATAAGCCCAAAGGCTTCTTCACTGATAAGTCCTCGTTCATGGGCATACTCAACCATAAAGCAAGAATAAGCAACAAACTTAATATGCTTTAATAGCAATTCAAAATTCTCATCATCATAGTATTTCTTAATTACGTCCCAACTATGGCTATATATGTTTTTTACCTCATCGTCAGTCCTATCCCTTAATATTGATTTTATCTCATCAAATTTAGCTTCTACAAATAAACCCTTAAGCTCAAGGTCAAGGCTAGCTAATTCCTCATTCATATTTTTCTCTCCTATCACATTTAGTTTTTACATTCTAACAGGTTTTCCAATAGAATGCAAACAAATGGTGTTGCCAAACTACTAGCAACACCATTTAAAAATATGAAAAGAAACATTATTCTCTTATTAATCTTTTCTCTTTTTTGTTATTACATCAAATGCAACAGCTCCAAGAAGAACTATGCCTTTAACAACTCTTTGTATGTCAGCACCAACACCCATAATACTCATGCCTATGTTGATGACACCCATTAATAGGGCACCAATAATTACTCCAGAAACCTTACCAGTACCACCATATGCTGAAGCTCCACCAATAAAGCAGGATCCTATTGCATCCATCTCATAGTTTTGTCCATATGTAGGCTGTGCAGAAGTTAGTCGTGCTATAGTCATCATACCAGCTAATGCAGCAAGAAAACCCATATTGGTATAAGCTATAAAATAAACCTTGCTTGTGTTAATACCAGAAAGCTTTGCAGCCTTCTCATTACCACCTACTGCATAAAAATGACGACCCAAGACAGTTTTTGATGTTATAAAGCCATATACTAGAACTACAATTGCAACAATAATCAAAGCAAATGGAATTCCTTTGTACATTGACAGCTTATAGGAGAATGCAAGAATCACTGCAGATATAATAATAGACCTAATTATCATTTTATCAATGGATTCCATTTCGTAGCCCTTTTTTGCTTTTATAATTCTTCCCCTAAACTGAATACAAACATATATAATACATGCAATAATTCCTATTAGCATTGAAGTCATGTTAAAATTATCCATGCCAAAAATATCGGGTACATAGCAATCAGCTCCACCACCGAACAATTTAGTAAAGGTTTGGTTGGTTATTGAAACTGTTAGGCCATTTAATACTACATTAGAGAGCCCTCTAAATATAAGCATACCCGCTAAAGTCGCAATAAATGGTGGTACTTTAATATATGCAATCCAAAAACCATGCCAAGCCCCTATAGCTATACCTATTATCAGCATGAATATAACAGCTAAAACCCAATGTATATCATGTTTTTCCATAAATATAGCTCCGGTAGCACCTACAAAACATACCACTGACCCTACTGACAGATCAATATTACCACCTGTTAAAATACATAATAGCATTCCGGTCGCCAAGACAAATACATAGGCATTCTGAGATATCAGATTACTTACATTGGCTGGTAAAAGAATTATTCCGTCTGTCTGCCATACAAAGAAGGCAGTAATGACAAATAAGGCAATAATCATTGTATTTTCTTTTATAAATGACATTACTCTCGCTCTATTCATTGTCTACGCTCCTTTTATTACTAGTTTTCAGAATATGTGCCATAATATTTTCCTGAGTTGCCATTGAGCCCTCAACCTCACCAACTATCTTACCACTATCCATAATATAGATTCTATCACACATACCTATAAGCTCAGGAAGCTCGGAAGATATTAAGATAACCGATCTTCCCTCTGCAACTAGCTGGTTGATAATACAGTATATTTCATGTTTTGCACCAACATCTATGCCTCTGGTTGGTTCATCCAAGATAAGAATATCTGGATTCGCAAACATCCATTTTGCTAATAATGCCTTTTGTTGGTTACCACCACTTAGATTACCAACATGCTGTTCCACAGTAGAACATTTAATATTTAGCATTTTTCTCTGGTTTTGAGCAACAAAATACTCTTTATCACTGTCAATAACTCCCCTACTACTAACTCCTACTAGATTAGCTAGACTTATATTATGCTTAATCGAATTCATAAGAATCAAACCGTTACCTTTTCTATCCTCCGTCACATAAGCTAAGCCATGCCTAATCGCATCCCTTACATTATTAAGCTCAACCACTTCTCCATTAAGCTTTAATCTGCCGGAAATATCTTTGCCATAGCTTTTGCCAAATAAGCTCATTGCCAGTTCTGTTCTACCGGCACCCATAAGACCTGAAATTCCGACAACCTCACCTTTTCTGACATTAATACTTACATTGTCAACAAGCTTAAGTTCCTCATATATAGGATGATAAACATTCCAATTCTCTGCTTCTAAGGAAATATCTCCAATATTTACATTCTCCCTCTTAGGGAAACGTTCAGATATACTTCTTCCTACCATACCCTTAATAATTCTATCCTCTGTAATGGTATCTACAGCCTTATCCAGGGTTTCAATAGTAGTTCCATCGCGAATTACAGTGATCTTGTCTGCAATATAGGATATCTCATTAAGCTTGTGAGAGATAAGAATTGAGGTCAGTCCTTCTTTTTTTAGTTGCAATATTAGATCAAGTAGTGCCTTTGAATCCTTCTCGTTTAATGAAGCTGTAGGCTCGTCTAAAATAAGTAGTCTTGCCTTTTTGGCTAGAGCCTTTGCTATTTCAACAAGCTGTTGCTTACCCACACCGATATCCTTAATTAAAGTCCTAGAGGATTCAGCAAGTCCCACCATAGCTAGATATTTATCTGCCATGTCATAGGTCTCATCCCAATCTATTGAAATTCCTTTAACTCTTTCATTGCCAAGAAACATGTTTTCGCCAATTGTCATATAAGGTACTAGTGCTAATTCCTGATGTATAATAACAATGCCTTTTTGCTCACTATCATTAATTGATGCGAATTTACATTCACTTCCATCATAGATAACCTCTCCCTCATATGATCCATAGGGATATACACCACTTAATATATTCATTAGTGTGGACTTACCTGCACCATTCTCACCGACTATTGTATGTATTTCACCCTCTTCAACTTCTAAGTTAACCTTATAAAGTGCTTTAACGCCAGGGAAAGTTTTGGTGATGTTTTTCATTTCCAGTAATGCCTTCGCCAATTGTATCCCTCCATAATTTATTTAAAAGCATTGTTTTTTTGCATCAATAGGGACTATTGATATCTGCAAACTGTATAAATCAGCTTATATCATATATATGGGGCTGCTTGCAATCTATGTTCCAGATTAGGCCAGCCCCATATCCCAATAAACTATAGATATAAATTATTTTTAAACTATTTTAACTGATCCTCTGTGTAATATCCTGAATCTATTAAGAGCTCTTTATAATTGTTAGCATCTGCAAACACAGGTTCACAAAGATATGTAGGAACAATTCCTTTACCATTATCATAGCTCTTAGTATCATTAACTGGAGCATCTCCGCCCTTCATTATTGCATCAACCATACTAACAACTTGTTTAGCTAAATCACGAGTATCTTTAAAGATAGACATAGCTTGTTTTCCTGCAATCATATTCTTAACATTAGCTATATCACAATCCTGTCCTGTAATTATTGGCCACTCTCCTGTATAAGTCGCTGTTAAAGCATTTGCTACGCCAAGAGCTGTTGAGTCATTAGAAGCCATAACTGCATGAAGCTGAGTTCCATCTGCATAAAATGAAGAAACTATGTTTTCTATTCTGCTTTGTGCATCTGCAGTTGACCAGTTAGCTGTTGCAGCTGCAGTAAATCCAGTCTGACCAGACTTTACTACTAATTTGCCTGATTCAATATAAGGATTAAGAACATCCATAGCTCCATTAAAGAAAAATTGTGCATTGTTGTCACCAGGATCACCAGTAATAAGTTCAATGTTGAAAGGACCTGCTTCACTCTTAAGATTTAATGCTTCTACTATATACTCACCCTGTTTTTGCCCTACCATGTAGTTATCAAAGGTTGCATAATAGCTAACAGCATCTGTATTCATAATTAATCTGTCATAAGCAATAACTGGTATCTTTTTCTCTTTTGCCTGAGCTAGAGCTGTGCCAAGTGAGTCACCTTCAATCGAAGCGATAACCAAGAGATCAACATCTTTTGCAATCATATTCTCAATCTGAGAAACCTGAGTAGGAATATCATTATTTGCAAATTGTAAGTCAACCTTATAACCAGCTTCTTTTAATAGCTTTTCCATGTTCTCACCGTCTTGATTCCAACGCTGCAAATCCTTTGTAGGCATACAAACACCTATTGTTTTGTCACCACTACCAGAAGTTTCCTTGTCCTTTTTGCCACAAGCTGCTAATAATGATGAAATCATCATTAGACATATCAAAATACCCACTAACCTTCTCTTCATGAAAAATCCTCCCTTTATGGTATTATCATTATTATTACATGTTTAATATACCATCTTTAGCCTAGGACTAACTTGTTAAATACCGTATATTTTTACAAGCTATTTTTTATTCAAAATAGAAGTTGTCAAAAACAACAAAAAAATGCTAGCATATTGTTAGAATATGCTAGCAATCTCAAGTTTTAGCCTCTCTTCCTATTCCGGTACGTTCAGATATACTTCCTCCCTATTTTGAAATCCCCCATCAATAATTATCTCATCAATATTGTCTTTATTTACAGCAATAGGCTCCAGCTTTACATAGGGTACACCCCATATTCCATCATTAATTGTTGTAGACACATCAATATTTTCACCCTTGGCCAGCTTGATAGAATATTCGGCTGCTGCCTTTGCTAATTTGTCAACCGGCTTATATACTGTCATGGTCTGAGTTCCCTCAACTATTCTCTGGCAAGCAGCAAGGTCTGCATCCTGTCCTGTCACTACCACTTCACCTGCCATACGGTTTTCAGATAAGGCACGTATGGCCTCAGTTGCCAGATTATCATTACCACAAAAGACTCCATCAATCTCTGATGTTATCAACAATGCCTCATTTATAGCATAATATGCCTCCTCTGCCAGCCAATTTGCAGCATTAATAGAATAAATAACATTTATGTTAGAATCCTTCATAACAGTATGAAAGCCCTCTTCAATCAACTGAACATTATGGTCTCTTGTGGACCCAAAGATAGTGACAATATTCCCTCCTTCAGAAATATTGTTCTTTAGGGACTCTGCCATCAAGGCTCCTACCTTTTCATTATCAAAGGATATGTATAAATCCACATTAGAGGATATTAAAAGTCTGTCATAGGCAACAACCTTAATACCTGCTTCGCTTGCCTTTTTCACTACATCAACAAAGGCTTTTGAGTCTACTGCAATAATAACTATAACATCCATTTTCTTTTCAATGAAATATTCAATCTGGGATAACTGCTTTGCTAAATCTCCATTTGCATTCTGTACATTAACCTCCGCCCCTAGCTCTTCCGCTGTATATACGAAGACATCCCTATCCCTTTGCCAGCGTTCTATAACATAAGAATCAAAGGATAATCCAATTTGAATTTTTTCCTCTACTTGCTCCCCCTCATATTCAGTTACGCCATCATCCTTACAGCCTACACCAACTATCATGATAAAAAAAATAATAGCACAATAAATAAACTTTTTCATAACACTCTCCATTTCTGTGCATGCCTTTATGCATAGGAGGTTATAGTTAAATATCACAGGCACATCACATCTAGCTTTAATTACCTGATTCTCTAAAGTCTGTAGGAGTAACTCCTACTTGCCTTTTGAAAATTCTACTAAAGTAATTAGGATCACTATATCCAGTATCAAGACATATATTCTTTATATTCATATCACTATTTAAAAGAAGTTTTTTTGCTCTTTCTATTCGTATATTAGTTAAATACTCTATGAAATTCACACCAGTCCCCTCCTTAAATAACTTTGAAAAATAATAAGGACTAATATCAATACTCCTTGATACATCATCTAAGGAGATATCCTTGTTATAATTCTCATCAATATAGGCCTTGGCTTTACTAATTAATCCACTAGTCTGCTCATCACGTTTTGTAATTATATTTTTACAGGCTTGTGTAACCTTATCTATAAACCATTTTCTAAGCTGTTCAAAGTTATCCATCTCTATTATGGTAGGTAAATAGTCTTTACGGTATAAGAAGTAATAGGTCATACCTCCACTTAAGAAGGCCTTTTTTTCTGCAAATAAAACGAATTCTAAAACCTTAAGCTTGATATCCATTATATGATCCGAATAATTATCCACCATCCAATCATAGAATAGGTTTGCTTCATTTTTACTGCCCTCTATATCACCCCTTGTAATCTTCTCAAATAAAGCATTTTCAATTTCAATCGGATAGTCAGCCTCATATTCACAGCCAATGGAAAGGTCTTTCACATGAGCTACTCTAGATTTACTGTTTCTAATGGCACTTAAGGCCTCTTTATAGGACTCCTCAAGCTTATATATTGATGCTACGGACCCAATTCCAATCTTAAACTGAATTTCGTGCTGTCTAGTTAAATCTCTTATTAGGCCTCTTGCCTTTTCTATCAGCTCTATTCTGTCATCATATCCTAGCTGTGGACTATCTGATGAAAGAAAGCAAACTATCTTATTTACCATTATTGGACTAACTACACAGTCTAATTCTTCCTTTAAGCTTTCTCTAATTGCAGGATAAAAGGACTGAGCTTTAACACTGATTCCCACTGGGTTAGTCAAATTACCCTCTATAAGGGCATCACCAAATTCCAATACCAATATCATGCCATAATTGTCCTTAATTCCCAAAAGACTACAAAAGTTATCCTTCTCTCTTTTAAAATCCGATCCAGACAGTGCAGCATATATAAAGTCACTCTCAATTATAGGTATAACAATTTCTAGTTTTTCACGAATCATAAGATCATTACTTCTTTTTGCTCTTTCTGCTTTGATAATTTCCATTGCTCTTTGCAATACCTGTATTAAAACAGATTGATTAACTGGTTTTGTCAAATACTCCAAAACCCCGAGATTAATTGCCTCCTTAGCATAGTTAAACTTATCAAAGGCCGTCAAAACAATAAAAATAACGGACTTGTTAGTCTTTCTAATCTCCTTCATCGCCTCTATACCATTAATCCCTGGCATATGTATATCCACAATCGCTATATCGGGCTTATATTTTTCAGCTAACTCAATTACCTTTCTCCCTGTATGTGCATATTCTATAGTGCAGCTTTGTCCAAAGTTTTTTTCTATTATGAATTTTAAGGAATCTATAACTATTCCTTCATCATCTGCTAGCATTATCTTATACATTAGTTCACCAACCTTCTCACAAGTTAATCTTCCTTTGGTATAATGATTGTTACTGTTGTCCCCTTATTAGGACCATCACTATGTATATGGAAAATATTTTCTTCATTATAATAAAGCTTAAGCCGGTTTATCACATTGCCTAGTCCAATTCCATTGGAATCCTTTGTTATGTTTACCTCTCTTTCAATATTGTCATTTTCTATATCTAAGCTTAAGATTCTATCAATTGTCTTCTGTTCCATCCCTGCTCCATTGTCATATATTGTGATTATAATCGACTCCTTAGTTTGCAAGGCCTTCAAACAAATTTTACCTTCATAATCAATATCCCTGATGCCATAGTTTACTGAGTTTTCTACTACAGGCTGTAGAATCATGCTTGGCACCTTATAATTAAGGACACTTTCATCTATTTCCTTATAAAAATTAATCTTACCAGAAAAACGAACATTTAAAATATATACATAGGTATCTACCAGCTTTATCTCGTCTCTTAAAGTAGAATCTTGATCAAAACTCTTTATATTAAATCTAAAAAAATCTGCCATATTCTCTATAAACAGGGTTGTCTTATCTGCCCCCTCCATCATAGCAAGTTGGGCACCTGCATTCAGTGTATTAAATAAAAAATGGGGATTTATCTGTGCCTGAAGATATTTTAGCTGCGCATCCTT
The DNA here is from genome assembly GCA_012518975.1 of Clostridiales bacterium. Lineage (GTDB taxonomy): Bacteria > Bacillota > Clostridia > Lachnospirales > Lachnospiraceae > Mobilitalea. Next base: position 10,006 of record JAAYRC010000193.1, on the reverse strand, counting down.
TAAATGGTTGGTCATCCTCAGTTCCTTTTCCTTCATCTGACTTTCTAATTCCATACTTTCCTTTATCTTTTTAATATACTGATGAATACTCACTGTCATTGTGTTAAATGCTTTTGTAACGATACCTACCTCATCAGAAGACTTAACTGGAACTAAATCTATATCAAAATTACCTGCTGATATTTCATTTGCTGACTTAGTTAGTTTCATTAAAGGACCTGTGATTCTTCGTGTTACTAGAATAATAAGCAATATATTAAAAACCATAATAAATAATAATACCGAGGTAGTGATAATCTCTAGATAACTTAATGATGCTCTTAGAATCTCATAATTATTGGAATTATGCTTAAACAGCTCATTATTTAATGTGCTAATATGAGATCTAATATAATCATACATTTTACTGGCTTCCTCGTAATTAGCCTTGTAGCGCTCGATATTGTTGCCTCTCTTTGCATCCACCGATAAATCAACCAATTTTAAGTAAGTCTCTGACATGTTTTTAATATTCTTTTGCATTATAATAACATTATTATCTGCTACTTCTCCCTTAAGATCAAAGACTAGGTTCTTATAGGCTTGTTCACTCAAATAATAATTTTCAAGAGAATCTGTACTTTTAGTATTCAAGTATTCATAAACATACTCATGCAGCCCATCTAAAGAGTTCATCAGTTCATTAAGTCCTAGATTGCTCAAATAAACCTCATCTATATTGGCAATAGATTTATTTATATTATAGTACATAAATACATTAGAAAAGAATACAACACCCGTCGTTAGGACGAATACTAATACTAATCTGACTCTTATAGATCCATGAATTATTCTTTTTTTCATGCTAACCACCAATCTATGATTTTTCAGTTATCTTTAAATACCTTATGACAACTTGTTTTTTTCTATTTAATCGGTCTTCAAATAATCATTAATATTATCTTTGTTGATTACATAAAGGTCTACAGAAAAATAGTCACTAACCTGCCCTGTCTGCATATATTCATTTAATGCCTCAACACAATATGCTCCCATTTGCTTGGCATCAATTGTCATAGTAGAATAAATTATATCTTTTTGAATAGCACTTAGTATTAATTCAGAATCATAATAGCCTATAATATCTATTACTCCTACTTTATTATAATCTACTACTGCTTGGTAAGCGCACCTAGTATCTATGGCTGTAAGGCAGACCAATACCTCTGTGGGATTTTGGTTATCCCTTATAATATTTCTGATATCTTCTTCTGAACTGAAGGTGGTTTGGGTATTTACATTAGTAGATCTTACGTATACGTCTTTACCAGCAAGCATTTCGCTAATGCTAGAGTATATCATCTTCTTACTAGCCGCCCTGCTATCTGAATTTAAAAGTACTGTAACATTCTTTTTTCCTTTATTAATTAGTTCAAGAACTTGTTTTCCATAAATCTGTCCTTGATTATAACTATTGACTCCAACAAAGCTTTTTCGATTACTTGATGGTTCATCATTTAGGACTGTTATAACAGGAATACCCATTTGGTCAGCCATATTTATTAATTCAATTATCTCCTCATCTCCATTAGACTCAATAATAATACCATCTACCCTAGAAGCTATAGCCATGCTCATTAAATCCTTAAGAGGATAGACTGTTGACAGATTACAACCTGTTCTCTCCACATATATATCCAACTCCTTGCCCTTGTCCAAGGCTCCATCATAAATTGCTTCCCAAAAGGGAGCATCAGATTCCTCAGATACAAGTGCATAATGATATTTATATGAATTGTAATTCAAATTTTCATCGACATTTAAATTATCTAGCCTCATCTTATATAAAGTCATACCTGTTAGGATTATTAAGGCTCCTGCAGATATACTTATTAGGGCTACAAATATAATAACCTTATTTTTTTTAATAACCTTTAAAAAACCCAACATCATTACCTCTATTTTCTATGACCTTATTATGGACCAATTAACCATTTTCTCCTTTGAGCATAACATATTTTATTTGTTTTTTCTAGATTAATTCATCTAATAAGCAACTTTAGTAACATGTTATTTATTTAAGAATATGATGTATTATGTCAGCTACCACATATGGGCTAATAACACCAATAAAATGAAAGGAAGTGCCTAAGTGGCAATAAAAATTTTTATTGATCAGGGTCACAATCCTGTCGGATTTCATAATGCCGGTGCTGTAGGCAATGGCTTGTTCGAGTCAGACATTAACTATCAAGTTGGAATTTACTTAGCTAATCTATTAAATAATGATGCCAGATTCGAAGCACGCTTATCAAGACCTACCGAATCCACAGTATTAGGGACCAATAATTCAACAAGCCTAGCAGAGCGGGTACGTATGGCCAACGAATGGCCTGCTAATTACTTTATTAGCATACATTGCAATTCCAATCCCAACCCAGCAGTTAATGGAACAGAAATATATATCTATCAATACGGTACACAAGCAAACTGGTTGGCCCAGCGTGTTATGGATGGTATTGTAGAGAATGTAGGTACTAATAATAACGGGATAAGAGAAAATCAGACTTTCTATATCCTAAGGCGTACTAATATGCCATCAATCTTAATTGAACTAGGATATCTTAGCAATCCCAATGATGCCCGCTTACTTCGTGATAACCAATATGGTTTTGCATATGGTATTTATATTGGAATATTAAGATACTTCGGCTTTACTCCTAGCTAAGTCTTGGCACTAGTATGTCATATCAAATTTCCTTGCTTCAAACATAATTTATGGTTTTAACTATTAGGATAATCTTTAGTCGCAGATTCTTTATATGTAATAAAATATCTTATTCCATAATAATCGAGTAGGAGCTAGCCAAATGTTTCAGCTAGCTCCTACTCGATTAATTGTCCTGAGATTTATTATGTAGTTATTCTATACTCCTTACAAAACACCTTTAAGAACATTAAAGCTAATAATCTTCTCTTAATCCAAACTCAGGGGATTCTACCCATTCATCTGGTCTTGTAAGCATCTCAACAAGTTTGTCAAACAAATTCATATGTTGCTTTTCTTCTTTTATTAAAAACTTAAATAATTCTTTATCTTTATCTTCTGTAGCATCTTCTAGCATTTTCTGATAATGATCTATGCTTTTCTCTTCAATATCAAGAGCAAGGCGATATACGTCTAACTGGCTAGCCTTTCTAATATCACTAGCTTCATATTCCTTTAGTCCATTAAATACTGACTTAATACTAATAAAACTTTGATCTTCCTTAAAAGCATACTCTTCTTTGTTTAGCCTTTTTCTGAGTAGGTCCTCATGTTCTTTTTCTGAGTCTGCAAGTAATAAAAAAACTTTGCTAAGCTCATTATCCTTATTAATCTCTGCCTGGTCCAAATAGTACTGCCGTCCTTCTCTTTCCATCTCAATTGCCAACTCTAATGCATTCATACAAATAACCTCCTAATTATATTTGTTTAATTGTTTTTATAAGAACAATTATTTATGATATGGTTCATTTTTAATAATACGATACGATCTATAGACCTGCTCCATTAAAATGAGTCGCATAAGTTGATGGGGAAATGTCATTTTTGAAAAACTAAGCTTATAATCTGCTCGGCTTAATACCTCATCTGAAAGACCTAATGACCCTCCAATTATAAAGCTAATATGACTTTGTCCTGATACAAACAGCTTATCTAGTTTTTCTGCTAGTTCTACAGAAGATAGATTTGTTCCCTCAATGGCTAAGGCAATACAATAAGAATCCTCCTTTAGTAGCTTTAGAATTCTCTCTCCCTCTTTCCTCTTAATAGCTTCCTCCATAGCAGGGCTAGCAGTATCAGGGGTCCTCTCATCGGTAAGCTCTGTAATTTCTAATCTACAATACCTACCAAGTCTTTTCTTATATTCATTTATACCCATGGTGAGATACTTTTCCTTTAATTTACCCACACATATCAGAGATATTTTCATTAGCTAAATCTTCCTTTACTTCTTCTCTGACATATTCATATAATACGCCATTCTTAACTGTTTTTAGCTTCTCTCCCTTAAAGCCACGCTTACGTAGCTCCTTCTGAAAATTATAAATCATAAAGCCATGAAATACAATTAATATATTATCTTTAGTCCAATCTATATTATCTAAAAATTTGTTAATTCTTCTTCTTGTACCTACAATAGATTCAGGTTGACTTTTAAATTTGAAATACCATGCCAGCCTACCACAGATATGCCATAGAAAAAAGGGAAGTTTAATACGCTTAGTATTAATAAATGGTGCATTATCAACCTCTCTAAGTAGCTTATCTATCACAGGCTTTCCTTCATAGAGATCCTTAGCGGTAACAAGAGCTCTTGGCATATCACTTACATAACATATATCCCACTCTATTCCATACATTTCGACCTTCTTTTTAATAACCTTTGCCTTCTCATATTTTCTAGACCATTCACTGAATTCCTCGGCAGTCATCATCTTCTTATGAGGGCAATCTACTTTAAAATGTCTTATTAGCCCAATTCTCATATTATTCCCCATTATAAGTGTGTTTTTTAATATGTACTATTGTACATAGAAAGCCGTCGAGTTTCAAGCAAAATGCTATGATAAGTTTTATAATGTATAAGATTAAATTGAGCCACATATGTCAACTGACACCTGTGGCTCATTTATAATTATAATGTATTGCTAAGCTATATCTTATTAATATTTACTTAGTTTTAAATAACTCAATTGTAGTTTCAAGGTCTGCAGCATCATTATTAAGAGCTTTTATTGCCTCATTCAGCTTTGTAACAACTTCAAGTTGCTGCTGAGCAGTGGCATCAACTTCCTCTGATGCAGCTGAGATTTCCTCTGCTACAGCTGAGATGTTCTCTATAGATACTAGAGTTTCAACCTTAGATTGATTTATATCTCCTATACTATTGGCGATTTCATCTAATCTTCTGGCAAGATCATCTACATGTATATTGATGTTGTTAAATAAGCTAACTACATTACCAAGGCGAACCTCTGTAGTCTTACTTATAACTTCAGCTTCCTTAACAGTATTCACCGTTGTCTGCGTTTTTGATATAATACTCTTAATAGTCTCCTCTATTTCCTGGGCGGCAGTTAGGGACTTGCTTGATAGGTTTCTTATCTCATCAGCAACAACCGAGAATCCTCTTCCAGCCTCACCCGCTCTTGCAGCCTCAATAGAAGCATTCAGGGATAGTAAATTAGTCTGAGCTGCGATATCATTTATTACAGCAATAATATCGGTAATAAGCTTAGATTCTCTCTCCAGCTCCTCTATATCCCTAATAGTATTATTAGTAACACGAACATTCTCATTAGTAACCACAGTGAGCTGATCAATTTCACTAATACCATCCTTAACAACATTCCTAGTGGTTTCTGCAATCTTTTCAATTGCCAAGGAATTATCATGTACATTGTTAATCTGACCTGCTAATTGGTCCGTCATCTTCAAGCATGTCTCGGTATCTGAAGCTTGCTGAACATTCCCCTGCTGAACCTCAGATATCGCAAAGGAAATACTTCTTGAGGATTCTAATAAAAGTTCAGAATTATCAGAAACATATCTAGTAGACTCAACTACAGTCTGACCAACTTTAGTTGCTTTATCAATTATGTCACCCATACTAGAAACCATTTCATTTATACTTTCTGATAGAATACCAAATTCGTCTCTTCGTATATGCTCTACCGTAGCTGTTAAATCTCCCTCCGATACTCTTGATAAAGTGTGAATCATATCTGCTATTGCTTTACCAAAGTCATATGCAACTATAATTCCTATGGCTATCGCCATAACTGTAGCCACTAAAACAAGAATAAAAGTAAGATTTTTTATGGAGTTTGACTGCTCTAATAAATAAGATGATGGTATCATAGCACATACAATAGCCCCTGTATCCTTAATCTTTGAATAAACAAATTCATGGTTTTCACCCTTATACTTAACAGTATAATGATCATGATCTTTGTCACTAGTATGTATTTCTCCATATTCCTTCAATGAGGTAAATATAGGTTCAGCAAAACCCCCTCCTGGTGTTATCTCCCTACCATCCTGAGTTACTACTGCAACATAACTATTATCAGGCAAATCAAGTGTTTGCATTGGATCAGTGATTGCATTTATAGAAATATCAACATATATATACCCTAGGGATTTAGCTGAAGTACTTTTAAATTGCTTTGATAAGGTAAGAGCATACTTGTCCTTTGATATCTCAAGATGTTCATCTAAAAAATGATGATAACCCAACCAATTATTTGCTTCTGTACTTGTGTCTATAAATTCAGCCTCTTCTGTCTCAGAAAAAGTCTTATAAGGATCAACATTGTCATCAAACATTCCATAGGTCGTCAAAGGTTTACCTGAGTTAGAGATAATAAATATATTCTCTATAAAACGATCTGTGGTTGCCATAGTTACCGCTTGACTTCGTCCTGACTTATAAGCATTTCCCTCTTCAATAATGTCACCAGCATACTTGCCTGAATAATAATCACGTATATGAGTGTCTACTACTAATTGAAGTACCTTATCTTCTGCGTTTTCTAGAATAAGCTCGTAATACTCTCCAGTTTTTTCAACTGATGATACTGTTGCATCTGTAAAAGTATTTATTATAGCCTTTGATGAATTCATATAAGCACTAATTCCTAATATAATAATAAGTAGAACTGGTACCAGGAAGCAAAGTATAAGTTTTATTCTAATACTTCCTGTTATTCTCTTGAATACCTTATTCACAGCTTATCCTCCCATCTTTTCTCATATACATTACTTGATTTATCATATGTCATTGTCTTGCTATAAAACACAAACCAATATCTTACTCTTTAACTCCACCAATAGTTAATCCAGTTACGAAATATCTCTGTAAAAATGGGTAAAGACATACTATCGGAAGTGCTGTTACAATTGATGCAGCTGCACGAATTGATTCTGGTGTAACCATGTTAGCTGCATGCTTTGCTGTATTAGGATCACCAGACTGCATCGCAACTGACGCAAGTAGTTTCATCAACTCATACTGAAGGGTAGTCAAATCTGTTCTTGCTGAATTGTAAATCATAGCATCAAACCATGAGTTCCACTGTCCTACAGCAATAAATAGTGCAACCGTAGCTAATACTGGTTTACATAAAGGAAGTATAATCTTCCAGAAAATCCTCATATGGCCAGCACCATCCACCTGTGCAGATTCAACTAAACTATCTGGTAAACCATTCATATAGGTTCTTATTACAATCATATTAAATGCTGATATAGCACCAGGTATGATATATACCCAGAATGTGTTGGTCAATGAAAGGTTTCTAAATAAGATAAAGCCAGGAATTAATCCCCCATTTACATACATAGTTATTACGAAAAATAATGATACAAACCTATTTAGTAAAAACTCTTTTCTTGTTAATACATAAGCTAACATTGCTGTTAATAACATATGCGTAACTGTTGCAATCAATGTTCGCATAACAGAGATATAAGCACCTCTCATCAAGCTATCCATACGAAATACTGTTTTGTAATTCTGTGTAGTGAATTTTCTAGGTAATAGATGTATTCCACCTGTCAAGGTATCCACTGCCTCATTAAAGGAAATGGCCAGGGTGTTCAGGATGGGATATAGAGTTACAACACAGAATATGGTTAATAGTAAAGTGTTTATTATTACAAAAGTTATATCAACAGGACTTTTCTTAATTTTATTCCTATTTTTACTCATACTCTTTTCCTCCCTCCTAATATAATCTTTCCTGGTCAAAGAACTTAGCAGATCTATTTGCTAAAGATACAAGTATAATACTTACTACACTCTTAAATATACCTGCAGCTGTTCCAATGGACCAATCTGTACCCTGATGGAATGACTTGTTCAGAACATAAATATCAATAACTTCAGAAGTACTCTTTATAATATCATTATCTAATTGGTACTGGGCCTCAAAGCCTGAATTCATAATCATACCTAAATTAATTATTAGCAATACAAAAATTGTCGCCTTAATACCAGGAAGTGTAATATGTAACATCTTCCTAAGTCGTCCTGCTCCATCTATGGATGCGGCTTCATAAAGCTCCGGATTTATAGATGTAATAGATGCTAAGTAGATTATACTATTCCAACCGGTCTCCTTCCATATAAAGGCGAACCCTACAATCCACCAAAAATACTTAGGATCTGCAAAGAAATTAATGGGACTGTCGATTATACCCACATTTACTAACAGCTCGTTAAGCATTCCTCCATCAATTGACAATGCATTACGTACTATAGCAGCTACTATTACCCAGGACAAAAAGTGGGGAAGATAAGATATAGTCTGAACAAATTTCTTTCCCTTCATGTTTACAACTTCATTTAATAGTAATGCAAATCCTATAGCAAATATAAAGCTTAATACCAGATTAATCATACTCATTGCTACTGTATTTCTAAATGCCCGTATGAAATCAGCATCAGTAAACAATTGAACAAATTTATTCCAGCCAATCCAAATCTGGTTACCCTTTGCAGCGGGCTTATAGTTCTGGAAGGCCATAATCCAACCAACTAAAGGGCTGTAATAGAATATAAATGCATAAATAACAAAGGGGATGGACATTAATAATAATTGCCTCTGTTTGAGTATCATCTTCCATGTTACAAGTCCCTCATACTTTTCATGAAGATGACCAATAACAGCTAATACCCAAATTACAAAATTTATAATCATTACTGCAAAGAAACCTTGTCCCCAATTACTCTTATAAAAGTTATCTACCTGTAATGCACCTATGCTTATTGCATTAATGGATATAAGCCCTATTAATGATAAGGCTATATTAGCTACTGATGTAACCTTAACTACAGTGTATTTCTTTAGTTTTTTTGAAATTCCCATGTTAAGCCCGGAAGCTATCGATAGTATCACAGTCATTATCATACTAAAGATCAACAAGCATGAGCTGATAATATCCTGTTTCATATGATCAATAACAGAGATTGAAAGCTTTATCATTTCTGAGAATGAATAATCTCTTTTTTCAAGTTTTCCCATCTCCTGCATATCAGCAATTGCTTCGTTTAATTCTTCAGCTAATAAATCAATTATATAATATTCTTCCTCTTTTAAACGCCTCTGTGTATCCTCTCGGCTCTTACCATTGAGTATGTTTTTTGCGGTGCTATAAACAATAGTTTTTTTAATGTTTTCTTCCTTGGCAACCTTATTAATAATATTACTTTCTAATACAGCCAAATTAAAATCTATTTCATAGCCCTCACTTACATTGTCCTGCTCTGGTAGATGCAAATATGGAAGAAACAAACTAACTATAACTGATGCCAAAAATAAAACAGTTATAATTATACTATATGGTTTCCTCTTTTTCATAAAAAGTGCCTCCAGTCTATTCCTTTCACTGAAACAAATCAAGATACTGAATTTGAACAAGCTAACGTTTACTTATAAGCTTTACAGTGAATAATTTTACATTTTACTTTCTTTCTTGGCATAAATAGGGTGCCTTAAAAGCATTTTGCCTATTAAGACACCCCCATTATTAGTAGATTATGTCTATTGATAGACTATCCATTATGTTCAGATTGTCTAATAAATCAACACGTAATCAATATACTTATTATTCCATACCAGCCCTTCTACGAGCCTCTGCAGTTAATTCGTCTAGGTATGCATCAATGTCTACCTCATTACGGTATACTTCTTGATATTCATCCCAACGTGCATCAAACTCACTAGATGGACACATCATAATCTGTGGTAGATACTTATGCTTTAACTCAGTTATCTTATTTTTAGCTAAGCCATAATCAGTATCATTGGTCCAAGTATTAGTATAAGACCACATTGGATACCAAGGCTCATTTAGATGATCAGTATTTAAGAAATCTAAGAAAGTCTTATATCCATATCCGTCAAGTAATTGCTTTTCTACATCGTAAAGTGTTTCATAGAACTCATTAGGCTGAGCCTTAGGATCAGTTGCATT
>JAAYRC010000192.1 GCA_012518975.1 Clostridiales bacterium | reverse complement strand
TATCGTCAATATACAAAAAACCACTTCATTTATGGCATAACCTAAGTAAGGTGGTAAAATAGCCATAGCAAGTAAAACAACAACTCCTATCCACAACAAAAGTGTTGGTTTGTTATCATTCTTTATTTTTTGCTTCTTCCTATATATAACTAGAGATATAGCCGAATAAGATAGCTTAACTGATACAAGTAGAACTGGTACTGCTAGGCAAGTTAGAATTCCTAGTCCACTTAGCATTCCAAAAATCAAGGAAAATGTTAAGAATCCTATAAACATTTTCATCAAAAAGTAAAGGTAGTTAGAAATTACATACTTACTTACATTTATCCTCATCATACATATGGCATAAAACTTATCCTTTGTTGGATTAAACATTTCTGTATTAATAAATCCACCTATAATCGTAAAAAATAACAAAATATGCACAAAGCTATCGGACTCGGGAGCTGACATTCCTAGGGCGGATAAATAGATTATAAGTAGATACAAGCCCTTATATAAGAAAATAGTTAGAAGTTCTAAAATTATCCCAATTACGCCTGCAAATAACTTAAGATCACGACTTGCATATACAGAGGTTGGCAGTAGCTTTTTTATGATTGGAAGCTTCTTTAGCCAAAAGATTATACCATTTACTTTATAGGCCATCTTAAGTTTAAATGATATTTTAAAGGTTTTTAGCATCCTCTTCACCTCTCAAAGCATTTATTATTCTTTCCTTAAACGAATTGTTATCTAGACTTTCTTTATCAATTTGCTCTAAAACCCCATTATTTAGAATTACAATTATATCGCAAAGATCTAAAGCTAGCTCCATGATATGTGTTGAAAAGATTATAATATGATCCTTTTTCAAATAACGAAGAATTTGCTTTATTTCATCTGCCACAACCACGTCAAAGGATGTAAGTGGCTCATCAAGTAGGAGAATGTGAGGATTTGCAATAAAATTAACTAACATCTGCATTTTATTCTTCATTCCGTGAGAGTAATCCTTAATTAACCTATCCCTATCCTCTAATTCAATGCTCACAATATCAAAATACTGGTCTATGGTCCTTCCATCCTTGATCTTGTCTTTATTAATGTCAATAAAAAATTTTAAGAACTCTCTTCCTGTCAAAAAATCCGGAACTAATGGACTTGATAATACATAGCCTATGTCGTCGGCTTCTACCTTCCTAATCATACCGTCTTCCTCAATTCTGTAGCTACCGCCATCAATATCCAAATCCTCATTGATACAGTTAAATAGGGTGGTCTTACCTGCACCATTCCGTCCTAATAAGCCATATATATTACCAGTTTCAAAGGTAAATGATGCACCACAAAGTACTTCCTTTTTTTCAAAGCTCTTCTTGATATCCTCTAAAATCAGTTTCATTGTTATACGCTCTCCTTAGTTTTCCTTTATAATTAACAATTATATCAATTGTATATTGTTATACAACTTATTCATCCACCTTAATATAATCCTATCTGTATTTTTAGTTACGTATGTATATTGTAATTTATATCCAAGAATTTGTCCATAGTCTTATTATAAAACTCTTACAATCCATGACTATTTCAACTATTATAT
>JAAYRC010000036.1 GCA_012518975.1 Clostridiales bacterium | reverse complement strand
TTACTGACCCATCTGCTTTGCAACTTCTGCTGCAAAATCTTCTGTTCTCTTTTCAAGACCTTCACCTGTCTCAAAACGAATAAAGCGCTTAACAGCTACAGTAGTCGCTGCCTGCTTTGATACTGAATCGATATACTGGCCAACGTTCATATCGCCATCCTTAACATATACCTGATCCAATAAGCAAATTTCCTTTAGTTCCTTATTTAATCTACCCTCTATCATCTTCTCAATGATATTCTCAGGCTTCTTTTCATTAGCAGGGTCGTTTTTAATCTGAGCCTTGATGATATCTTTTTCATGAGTAATGTAATCATCAGAAATATCTTGTCTGCTGATGTACTTAGGATTCATCGCTGCAATCTGCATAGCTACATTCTTAGCTGCTTCTTTAACATCATCATTTATTACTGCAGCCTCTAATTCTACTAAAGTACCTATTCTGCCACCAGCATGAATATATGAAGCTATAAAGCCCTTTTCAGCCTTAAGCTGTTCGAATCTTCTGATGTTCATGTTCTCGCCAATCACAGCTATCATAGAAGATAATTCTTCCTTAACGGTCTTAGAATTATCAAGATCCCATTTTTCTTCTAAAAATGCATCGATATCAGTCGCACTTGTCTTTGCTGCTTGAGCCGCAACAGCTGCTACATATTCTCTAAATGTATCGTTCTTAGCAACGAAATCCGTCTCACTGTTCACCTCAACGATAGAAGCTATTTTTCCATCATCACTAATATTTGTATCTACAATACCCTCTGCTGCAATTCTTCCAGCTTTTTTCTCTGCAGCTGCAAGTCCCTTTTCTCTTAAGAACTCAACTGCCTTGTCCATATCACCAGCAGTTTCTGTAAGTGCCTTCTTACAATCCATCATACCCGCGCCGGTCATTTCTCTTAACTCTTTTACCATACTAGCTGATATATTCATTATTATACCTCCGAAATTGTTTATTTTAAAAATGGGACTGTTGTAATGTCTGATACTAACCATTAGGTAAGCCTTACATCTGCAACAGACCCATTAACCACATTATTCTGTAACTACTTCCTCTGCTTCTTCCTCTACATATCCAGACTCTTCATCTGCTGCATCGGTTAATTGCATGCCTTGGTTTGCCTCAATAACTGCATCAGCCATTCTTGATACTATTAGCTTTACTGCACGAATTGCATCGTCATTACCAGGTATAACGTAGTCAAGCTCCTCAGGATCACAGTTTGTATCAGCAATACCTATCAATGGAATATCTAGGTTATGTGCTTCCTGGATACAAATTCTTTCCTTCTTAGGATCTACTACAAATATAGCATCAGGAACCTTCTTCATATTCTTAATTCCACCAAGGTTCTTCTCAAGCTTTTCCCATTCCTTCTTAAGCTTAATAACTTCCTTCTTAGGAAGAACATCAAATGTTCCATCTTCGGACATTCTTTCAATTTCTCTTAATCTGTCAATTCTGCTCTTAATGGTCTTAAAGTTGGTTAACATTCCACCTAACCATCTCTCATTTACATAATACATACCACAACGCTCTGCTTCAGCCTTAATAGCATCCTGAGCTTGCTTCTTTGTTCCTACAAAGAGAATGCTTCCACCATCTGCAACTATATTTTTAATTGCTGCATAAGCATCATCAATCAATACAACTGACTTCTGTAAGTCAATAATATAGATTCCGTTTCTCTCTGTGTAGATGTACTGTGCCATCTTAGGGTTCCATCTTCTTGTCTGATGTCCAAAATGTACACCAGCCTCCAATAACTGTTTCATTGAAATTACGCTCATAATTTACCTCCATTTGGTTAATTTCATCCGCACACATCATATTTCTTGTAAACCGTATATCCGGCACCATACGTAAAATCAGCATGCGTGTATTTTCTCAAAGCCACATGCTGATAATATTTGACTTTATCATACTTGGGCTTTAATTTTAACGTTGTGATTATAACATATTAAAACCCATATGTAAAGCAGTTTTATGTTATTGTATCAAGTATTTCTTGATATGTTGCATCCTTAGGCAAGGTAAATGTACCTATAAGAATTACCCCTGCCTTTCCCCTACTTATAATATAATTATTAAAGTCTACGGAATCCTCTATCAAGCCTTTTTGCATAAGAAGCTCTGATACTTTACCAGAGGACATACCTCTTTCAATAGTAAATGTTATCTGCATAGGCTCCATATCTTCTTCCCTATCATTAATATCATCTCTTATATCTTCTGTAGGGTCTGTAGTCTCTTCTATAGTGTCTTCTACATTGTTTTCTGAATTATCTAAAGCATCTTCTATAATATCTTCTACACTATCTGTAGCATCTTCTATAATATCATCTACACTATCTGTAGCTTCTTCTATAATATCGTCTACACTATCTGAAGATTCTTGTGTAATATCTTTAATTGAATCTACAGCCTTCTCATCAGAACTTTTTTCTTCATTCTTATTTGCTTCACTAGGATTATTCTCTACTGTATCATCTATTAATGCTTCTGATTTATCCTTATCTAAGGACTTTCCAAGTACTTGCTCCAAATTCTCCTCTGTTATATCCTTAGATATTTCTTCCTTCATTACCATGCCAAGCTCTCTTGCCCTAGCTATGATTTCCTTGTCAGAGGGTTTATCCATCCTCTTGCCAATGGAAAGAACAATTGTTGTTATAATAATACCTATCCCAAGCCCTCTAATATAGTATTTTAGCTTCATATAGATTGTCACATCCTTCTTCTATCGGCCTATCTTCTAATTAACTACCTATCCATAAAAAGATCTATAACAAGCTTAACCTCCCCTTGACCAATTCCTAATTGCTTAGAAATCTCCAATACAGACTTACCCTGTCTACATAGTTCAAGAATCTCTCCATTATTAAAGGAAACCGATTGGTTTATAGTGTCAATTTCATTAGACTGACTTGGTGAATTTTTTCTTGCTTTTAGCTTTATATTATCTGCCTGCATGCCAAGCTGCTTTGACTCCATAGGTTTACTCTTTTGCTCAGATAGGTCTTGGTCCTCTAGGACCAGCTCATTTTCTTTCTTCTCCAAGACTTCATATTTCTTCATGGCATCCTTTAGATCTTTTTCTTTATTGGTTAGCATATTATAAAGAAATACAACCTCTTCATGGTTTCGTGTTATTTTATCAAGAATTTGATCTGAATATTCACTAACCGCTATTATTTTTTCATTGGAAAGTTTACTAAGATAATCTTCTGTTTTTTCGATTACCTCTTCACTTACTATTGATAACATTTCATTTTGCTGCTTTTTAAAGGATTCTAGCTCCTCCTTAGTAAATAAATTGCCACTACCATCAAGAGAATTGATATTCCTATCATTCTCCTTATTTGGCCAGGCAACTATTATACAACTCATGATTATAGTTATTATTCCAATAATAAGCATTATAAATTCTAACAGGTTCATTTTCTGCTCCATTCCTGTAAATGTTTTATAACTTTAGCCTAATAACTCTTTATTTAGATTAAGATATCAATTCCTCCAGGTCTCTTACTTTTATTTTCAGGTCCCTTATCTTTATTTTCATTTTCCTTCTTCTTATCCTTGTCTTTAGAACCACTATAGGCATTTCTACTCTCATCCTTTGCATCATACCGAAATTCTTTATTCTCACTCTTGTTGGTTTGCAAAGGTTTAGATGACTCAGTCTGTATCATGTTCTGGAAGTTTTTACTTATCTGAACCTGCTCATGCTGCGTTTTTTGGTTTTGAATATGCTTATACTGGGAAACCTCTTGAGTTTTCATGATATCGATTGGTCTAATCGGCATTTTTATTCCCCCTTTAAAACAACAACTACAACTAATATGTATTACTGGGGATGTCATATAAAAATTATTATATCCTTAATCCTTATAAAGGAAGTAGTTTAATGTCTGCCCTATCTCGTATAAACTTGGTGTGCTTTAGCTCGTCCCTTACATAGTAATTAATATTTGAAATTACTATTTTAGTTCCAGGATATACTGTATCATGTATCTTTATCATTCCTGAATCACTACCATCAACCTCTACTCTAAGGATTTTATATCTTTCCTTAGCTTGTTCTAACTCAGTGTTTAGTTTAATACTTAACTGTGTTATTTGCTTAAGATTCTCTAAGACATCATATGCAATATTAGAACCTGATTGTAACCTCTTACGAATTATAGCTATTGATTGACTAATCTTTTCCTTTTCTGACTTCAAAATAGTAATTTGCTTATCTAGCTCTTTAAATTCATCTTGAATACTAGGATCTATCCCAACCTCAAGCACTGTGTTTGTTCCCATATGTGATCCTGATGATTTCACGGATATTAATGTTCCTGAACGGATAACTCCACCTGCCACAGATCCTCGTCTTCCTCCTACTACTATATCACCCTTAGCTGATACCTTACTATGCATAATAGAATCCGTGTTTATATATCCTCCTGCAATAACCTCTGCATTTTCAATGAATTTTGATATAACATTACCTTCTGCCTTGAGAACACCTTTATTCATTCCCTGTATACCACGCCTTAGGATAATCTGTCCTCCCGCTTCAATATAAGCTCCCTCTACAACTCCATACACCTCAATATCACCTTTGGCCTTAACAGTAAAACCTGTGATAACATTACCTCTAATAATCACATTTCCATCATACTCTATATCACCCGTTGATGGATCCACATCTGCTGGTATCTCGTAGATATTTGAAACAAAGACCCTATCATCAGCCAAAGATACATGTCCATCCACATCAGAGAAAAGCTGAAGGCCATCCTCAGACATAGATATGTTCTTTCCATGACGTAGAACCTTGTTATTTACCTTATTTGGCTTAATAACCTTACCAAATACATCTATTCCGGGTTTACCAGGGACTAAAGGTGTTAAGGTGGCTAATAAATCCCCTTTTTTACATCTACTAATAATATCCAAGGTGTGAAAATCCACCGATCCGTCTTCGTTTGTTTTAGGTTTCATGGTCAAATCAGTATTAAAATGATATGTAATAACTGCATTACGACCTTGAATAGGCTGAGTTGCCTTTGCTAGTACATAGTCAGTGCAGTATTCCCGATCATTTAAAAAATCCTGTATTTTAGACTCATCAACACCATATTTTATTCCCTCACGGACCATGGCGGCTACAATATCATCTTTTGTAAGCAGTTGTCCACCATTGCTTGGAGGGTAGAATCTGCATATTGCATGCATCCTATTCTCATCTACTTGAACCCTCACATACTCATTCTGTGGAGAAATAACTACAGAGCTAATTTTAAGCTCGGCAACTTCCTTTAGATTAGCGATAGCCTTTCCAATAGCAAGCTTATCATATTCATATATTTTTTTATCTATTAAATACTTGCTTATTTCATCATATACTAATGGCCTTCCTCCAGGCTGGGCTTCGAAAAGTTTTAAATATGTCCCATCATCTTTAGTATATAATTGAAAATATGCATTTTTCCCTTTCATTTTATCCATCCTTCCAGGTTTTCAATTATTACATTCTTTTAAAAAGGATGTATAATTCCTTCACGTTTCTTAATAGCTGGTGAGCAAATCCATGTTTGTCCCTAGTTTTGCTTTCATCTTTTGTAATGCCTTTGTATGTAATTGTGAAATCCTAGATTCAGAAACTTCTAGTAATTTACTAATTTCCTTTAGTGTCAAATCTTCATAATAATAAAGAATAATTACCTTTTTTTCTCTCTCAGTTAGTATATCTAAAGTCCTCATCAAAATTTCCTTTAACTCACTCTGTTCAACTATTTTGTCAGGCTGTTCAAAGCTAGTTGCAAAATACTGATCTGTTTTTGACTCTGAGCCTTGCTCTAGAAATTCATCTAAGGAAATAATATTTGTAATCTTAGTTTGTGCTTGCCAATCCCCTAGTTCACCAATACTTATATCTAACTCCTTAGCTATATCTTCATCACTTATGTTACGTCCATATTTGGCTTCAAGGTTCTGATATGCTATGTCTAGTTTTTTTTGCTTTTGTCTTATGCTTCTTGGTATCCAATCCATTTTACGGATTTGGTCAAGAATTGCACCACGTATTCTTAAAGATGCATAGGTTTCAAATTTATAACCCTTACTATAATCAAATTTATTAACAGCATCAATTAATCCAAATGTCCCGTAGCTAACCAAGTCATCATATTCAACATTATATCCCAAGTACATGCTTAAGCGTCCCGCAACAAGTTTAACTAATCCAGCATATTCAATTATAATTTCTTCATAAAGCTCAGAGGTCTTCTTTTTGGAATATTCCTCCCAAAGTTTCTGTCTCCTATCAATACTCATTATGCCTCCTAAAATTAAATTGAATTAGTATCTATGTCATTTATGGCTTGGTCGACTTCATCAGAATCATCCTCTAGTTCTTCTTCCGAATCACCTTCCAACTCTTCTTCATTTGCTTTTGGCTTTTGACTTAAAACCTTCCTAATAACCGACCTTGCAACTAGACCAATTATATAAAAAACAATAAGCACTATTAGAAGTCGCTTTAGGCTTAATAGTAATTCTGTCTTATGGTATATATCAATAATACAGACTACAGCACCTGCTATTAGGGTTATAAGTGGTGGTATAAGTCTGTCACGCATCATCTCACCTTCCATCCACATTCTTTGGTGAATACTGCTAAATAATCTTCAAGTCTTTACCTACAGATTTGACATGTAGTAAACCTGTTTCAGGATAGAACACTATAGTTCTACCATAATTAGCCCCTGTATCCTCAGCTAATAATCTAATTCCAAGCTTATTTAACTTGTCTTTAGTAGCAATCACATTTCTTTCTCCAATACGCATCATTTCAAAGTTATTGCTAAAGCTAAACATTTGCGCTCCACCAGCAATTTTAGCAACCAGATTTCTTTTAGATGCACCTATGTTCTCCATGTCCCTAATAAGTATGTCTATTCCTGTGTCTGCAAACTTGTATTTATTTGAATTGTTAATTATTTTCGTACTGTCAGGTAGCATGATATGCGCCAATCCTGCAATTTTACACACCGGATCATATAATACAATACCTACACATGAGCCTAAACCCAGAGTAGTTATTGCATAAGGTGACTTGCATACATTTGCATCTGCCATACCGACTTTAATTGTTTTGTCCATTTATCCACCTTATAACCCCAAAGATTTTAATATGGCTTTATATGAATTTATTGTTGGTATCAGTATGAAGTAACCATTTACCATTTTATCTATATTTCCAAATTCTGTTTCAATCAAAAGAGCCTTATCACCAATTTTACCAAATTCAATAGCCGGTACACTTAATATAGCCCCTGCCATATCAATTGCCATATAAGGTATACTGGATGTTATGGTTAAATTTGTTAAGGTTGATAAGGATGACAAGTATGCTCCTGCAATTATATTTCCAATTTCATTTAAGGCCGATTGTTCCATTTCTGTAAATTCAGAACTATCCTTATCGTATGTAGATTGTAAATTTCCAAGAAGAAGATTAACTAGGTGACCTCCAGCATCCTGATCAACCATAAACATCATCATGCCATCTATATCTCCTCCAAGAGTAAATAAGATGCCTATTACTATTCTTTCTGCCCCTCCTACTATTTCAGAAAGCTCCTTGAACTCTAGCAACTCTACATTGGGAACTTCCATAGAAATCTTAGCATTAATCATTTGAGATAGGGCAGTGGTTGCATTCCCTGCACCAATGTTTCCGATTTCTCTAAGTACATCATACTGCATATTACTAATACCATTCAAATCAATATCTGACAAGTTTACACCCCCAATCAAGCAAACTTACTAATCTTCCGTTTCTATAACTAACTCAGGTATATCAAGTAAAATAACCAAGTCGCTACCAAGTTTTCCTAATCCTTTACTAAATGCTTTCTTTCCGTCCTTATCATCATATTTAATATGCTCTATATCATCATCCTTAAGATTAATAACCTCATTTACCTCATCTACAATTATGCCAATTGAAGCAGCCTGTGGATCTGGTTTGACTATTATAATTCGTGTAGCAGATGTAAATTCAGCCTCTTCTAGACCAAGCTTTAATCTTAAGCTCATTACAGGAACTACCTCTCCTCTAAGATTGATAACACCCAGAAAATATGGCTGAGACTTAGGAACTCTTGTAATATTTTGCATGACAATTATATTATCTATATACTCTATTTCTATACCATACAAATCCTTGCCTAGCCTTACATCAATATATTGTTTTGATTTAACCTCTCCCATAACTAGAACCTCCCATTGCTCATTATATTATACCAATGAATTTAAATCCAAAATCAATGCAACCTCGCCATTACCTAGTATTGTTGCTCCGCTGATAATTTTATGGTTCTTAATATACTTACCAATGGACTTAATAACAATTTCTTGTTGGCCTATAAGATCATCTACTACTACTCCAGCAAGCTTATCACCTTTTTTTATAATAACTACGAGAACATGGTCTAATTCTTCAGTCTTTTCACATTCAAGAATTTCACCTAGGCGAATAATTGGTATTACACTCCCCCTAAGATTCAAGACTTCTTTACCATGCACCCTTTTTATCTCTTCACTAACTACATTCTCAACGGTCTGTATATTACCAAGAGGTAGGGCAAATTTTTCTGCTCCAATAGTAACCATCAAGGACTGTATAATAGCTAGAGTAAGAGGAAGTCTTATTATAAAGCTAGAGCCTTCACCAAGCTTAGTCTTTGCTTCTATATCACCACCGAGAGTTTCAATCTTTGTTTTAACCACATCAAGACCTACACCTCTTCCAGATACATCTGTAATCTCTTCTGATGTAGAAAAGCTAGGCATAAATAAAATATCTATAATATCTTTATCTGTCATTCTATTTGCCTGTTCTTCAGTTATAACACCTTTCTGGATAGCCTTTTTCTTGATCTTTTTAACATCAATACCCTTACCGTCGTCTCTAACTTCAATTACAACATTATTTCCTTCCTGGTAAGCATTAAAATAAATAGACCCAACAGGAACCTTACCTGATTTTCTTCTTTCATCAGTATTTTCCAGACCATGATCTGCTGCATTGCGGAGTATATGCATCAATGGGTCGCCTATCTCATCTATTAGGGTACGATCAAGCTCAGTCTCTTCACCTGACATAAATAACTGCATCTGCTTGTCCAACTTCTTAGATAAATCACGAATCATTCTAGGAAAACGATTTACTACACTCTCTATAGGAACCATCCTTACCTTCATAACTGACTCATGAAGATTAGTTGTAACACGTTCTAGATATTCTATCTGATCAAAATATTCGGGGTCTAGCTGATTATGTAATGAGTTACTGGAAGATACGAGACTGTTCTTAGCAATTATAAGCTCGCTAACCAGATTCATTAATCCATCTAGTTTTTCTATATCAACTCGGACTGAACGATTTGCTATAGGCTTAGCTGACTGCTTTGGTGCAGATCCACCAGCAAACTTCCCAGTCGCCATGGCTGTCTTTCTTGCAGAAAGTATTTCTTCATCCTGCTTAATCGCCTTCAAAAAAGTGTTAAGCTCTTCCTCACTAAGCTTTATGTAGTCGGCTACAACCTCCTTGATCTCAGATATGTTCATAATATGATTTGCAAGTTGTTCAGGACTTTCTTTTGTAATAACAAAAGCAGAATAATCAAAGTCATATTTTTCATCTTCAAGATCCTGTGCATTTGGAAACAGCTTTATTATATCTCCATGCTCATCTAGGGTCCTATTGACCATAAATGCTCTGGCTCCCTTAAGAACACAGTATTCCTGAATATATACTGTTAATCCAACAACATTAAGGCCTAAGGATAGGGCTTTTGCAATTGCTTTTTTCTCATGTTCCTCTATCACTAAGGCTCTAAACTTGTCTTTTTCTTTACCTTCTGGTATTTGATCAGCATCTACCCTACTTTTCTTACCTGTTGAAGTATCAGCTGCCTTAGAGTCTTTGTCAGCTGTTTTTAAGCCTTTACTTAAAATATTATTAAGATCAGCTATAATATCTTCACAGGTCAAATCGCCCTCTGTACCGTCAGCTTGTATGTTGGCAAGGAATGCTTCAAGCACATCTAGTCCCTTAAACAAAACATCAACAAGATCTGAAGATGCCTTCATATTCCCATTACGAATCTCCATAAAGACATTCTCCATATCATGGGTCAGAGTCTGCATCTTTTTATATCCCATAGTACCAGCCATTCCTTTAAGGGAATGAGCAGCACGGAATATTTCATTAATAGTATCTTGATTGTTAGGCTCCTTCTCAAGAACTAAAATATGTTCATTCATACTCTGTAAATGTTCCTTAGTTTCTTCAATAAAAATCTCTAGATATTGATTTACATCCATATTAATCGACCCCCACATACTTTATGATAGCTTCAGAAACTTCATGAAGCGATACTTCTTTGTCAACCAATCCTGTCATCTTAATCATTTTAGGCATTCCGTATACAACACTTGATTTTCTGTCCTGTGCAATAACATAAACCCTTTTTTTATTGCTTAAGTTTAAGATACCGTCTCTTCCATCACTTCCCATACCTGTAAGAACAACACAGGTTATTTCATCATAATCAGAATCTAATAAAGACTCATACATAATATCAGCAGATGGCTTAAGTCCACGCCTTGGTTCTTCATCAGAAATCCGTATTATATGATTTCCTTGTTTGTCTTTTACCACTCGTAGGTGTTTACCACCTTTAGCTATATACACTCTTCCCTTCATTAAGATATCCCCATCATCAGCCTCTTTTACAAAAATCTCACTTAATGAATTCAACCTATCAGCTAGGGATTTGGTAAAGCCCTCCGGCATATGCTGTATTACAATTACTCCAGCATCTATATTTTTGGGGATGTTTGGTATAACGGAGTGTAGAGCCTTTGGCCCTCCTGTTGAACAAGCAATAGTAATTAGCTTACTCGTTACCTTTTGTGTGTCCGTTTGGCGTTTCCGGTTAATTAGTTTTTCGATTTTTTCAATATTTGTAGTTACCGGATG
>JAAYRC010000191.1 GCA_012518975.1 Clostridiales bacterium | reverse complement strand
TATGTAAATTGAAAGGAGTTTCAACAACATGATTTATTCACATGAAGTAAAAATGATGTGTCCGGTTGCCCAGGGTGTTAACCATGGAGCAGCACCTATCCCAGAAGAAGCAAAGTGGGTTCAGGCTAAGGAAGTAACCGATATTTCCGGTTTTACTCACGGTGTAGGTTGGTGTGCACCTCAACAAGGTGCATGTAAGTTGACTTTAAACGTTAAGGACGGTATTATTCAGGAAGCACTGATTGAGACCGTTGGATGTTCCGGTATGACACACTCAGCTGCTATGGCATCTGAAATACTACCTGGAAAGACAATCCTTGAAGCTTTAAATACTGACCTTGTATGTGATGCTATTAATACAGCTATGAGAGAACTTTTCCTACAGATAGTATATGGTCGTACTCAGAGTGCATTCTCAGAGGGAGGCCTTCCTATTGGTGCAGGTCTTGAGGATTTAGGTAAAGGTCTTCGTAGCCAGATTGGTACCATGTATGGAACTCTAGCTAAGGGTCCCCGTTATCTTGAAATGGCAGAGGGATATGTTACAGGCATAGCTCTTGATAAAGATGATGAGATTATCGGGTATCAGTTCGTAAGCCTTGGAATAATGATGGACTTCATCAAAAAGGGTGATGATCCTAATACAGCATATGAAAAAGCTAAAGGTCAATATGGCCGTGTTGAAGATGCTGTAAAAATTATTGATCCAAGAAACGAATAATATAAGGAGGATACATATAATGTTATTTGAATCATATGAAAGAAGAATAGATACGATAAATGCTGTGTTAAAAAGTAACGGCATCTCATCCATTGAAGAGGCTGAAAAGATAACAAAGGATGCTGGGCTTGATGTATATAATATGGTTAAGGGCATACAGCCCATTTGTTTTGAAAATGCAAGCTGGGCTTACATAGTAGGTGCTGCTATCGCAATCAAAAAAGGTGCTAGAAGAGCAGCTGATGCTGCAGCAGCTATCGGTGAAGGTTTGCAGGCATTCTGTATTCCAGGTTCTGTAGCTGACCAGAGAAAAGTTGGCTTAGGCCATGGTAACCTTGGTAAGATGTTACTTGAGGAGACTACTGAGTGTTTTGCATTCTTAGCAGGACATGAATCCTTTGCAGCTGCAGAGGGTGCAATAGGTATTGCTATGTCTGCTAATAAGGTAAGAAAGAAACCTTTAAGAGTTATCTTAAACGGACTTGGCAAAGATGCTGCACAGATTATTTCTAGAATAAACGGATTTACATATGTAGAGACTGAAATGGACTATCAAACAGGTCAAGTAAAGGAAGTAATGCGTAAAGCCTACAGTAAGGGCGACAGAGCAGCAGTAAATTGCTATGGAGCAAATGATGTTACTGAAGGCGTTGCAATTATGCATAAGGAACATGTTGATGTATCCATTACTGGTAACTCCACTAACCCTACCAGATTCCAACATCCTGTAGCAGGTACATACAAGAAGGAATGCTTAGAGCAAGGTAAGAGTTACTTCTCAGTTGCCTCTGGTGGTGGAACAGGAAGAACACTTCATCCTGACAACATGGCAGCAGGACCAGCTTCTTATGGCATGACTGATACCATGGGAAGAATGCATTCTGATGCACAGTTCGCTGGTTCCTCTTCAGTTCCAGCTCACGTTGAGATGATGGGTCTGATTGGAATGGGTAATAATCCTATGGTTGGAGCTACTGTGGCTGTAGCGGTTAGTATTCAGGAGGCTGCTGAAGCAGGAAAGTTCTAATTTATAAATTATAAAAATAATAGGTCTATATAAAAAAATTGAGTGGGATTTTAGAGATCCCACTCAATTTTTGTAAACTGATAGGTATATAGTTATTATGTGAAAATTCTAGAAAGATTAGTTTCCAATCCTTCGAAAAAATATGATTTTAGAGTATCAGTTACTATAAAATTGCGAAAATCATCAATTTCTAGGTCCTTAAAGCCGTATATCAAAATTGTTTTTCTCTTGGGATCAACAATCCAGTATTCCCTCACACCTGACAACATATAAGTGTTCAATTTATCAACCATATCTTTTGACCTAGTACTTGGAGATAGAATTTCTACAACTAGAGTAGGTGTTCCCATGTAACGTCCTTTTTCGTTGATAGTATTTTCGGTATCACAGGCTATAAGCAGGTCTGGCTGCATAACATCTGGTTCTTTGAAATCTTTCTTTCTGAAATGCACATCAAAGGGAGCATAATAAACCTTACATTTTTTATCCTTTAAGTATTTAGCAAAAAGCAAGTGAAGATTTCCGGAAATCTCTTGATGATAAGCTTCCGGTGACGCCAAAAGGAATATCTCTCCGTTTATGAATTCCATCCTCAAATTACTTTTTTCATAAATCTCCATAAACTCATCATAGGATACCTTTTTGCCTCCGTACTGGTAGTCAGTAGCTTCTTCCTTCACAGTCAAATATCTTTCAATATCTGTTATATAGGGAGATAGCCTTGCTGCCTTCTTGCCATTTTTTGTTATGACGATCTCATGGTTAGCAATTGCATAATCAAGATACTTTCCAAGATTGGTCTTAAGTTCAGTTGCAGTAATTGTTTTTTTGTAATCATTATCCACTATGCATCACCTCGTACGATAACTATATTATATCGCACTATTAATGTCAAGTGCATCTAAAATATCGAACGGTTAGC
>JAAYRC010000190.1 GCA_012518975.1 Clostridiales bacterium | reverse complement strand
TAATCTGTATATACATTTTCGAATTCTAATATAGGGACATCACTCATCTCTTGTGTCTTATTATTAAGGACACCAGTAAAAGGTCCTGAACGATTTACTAGATAAGAATATAGCTGACGGTTATTATAAGAATTAGAATCAATTATTTTTGTTGTTTTACCATTTCCAATCAGGTAAAATCGGTCTACCCATTCAAAAACAACGCTATTAAATGTTTCAATCATAATAAATGACATACCATGCTTTGTAAGCTTCAAAAGAAAGGTATGGATATCCTCATAATCCTTATTAAGTAATTGTCCACTTATATAATTTAATACTAGTAATTTTTTATCTTCATAATATGCTTTAAGTAATTCTATAATTATTCTTTCTTTAGCCGTAAGTTTTTTAACATCGTTATTTACATTAATATCTAAATTGAATTTTTTAAATAATAATTGAAGATTATTTTTATATTTCTTTTTAGATATAAAATTATTACTGTCAGTAAACAAAAAAATGTTTTCCTCAATTGTTAGCTTGTCAATAAGCTTACTGTTTTTTTCTATAACTGTAGTATTATCCTTAAAAAACATTAAGGCACTATCATAATCACATCTTTTACCATCAATAAATATTTTGCCACCATTAAGCTGTCTTTGTCCATTCAAAAAACTTAGTAGGCATTTTCTTTCTACAATATTATCAAAAACAATGCCCATAATTTCGCTTTTATAGACTTGTAGATATAAATCATAAAATATCTGATTGCCTCTAACTTCTATTTCTCCATTTTCAATTGAAACTAATTCTTCTATCATGATTTACTCCATGTCGTTCTTCACAATTGGTATAGTAACATACACGTCTGTACCGATTTCTGGAATGCTAAACACTTGGATACCAAAATTTTCACCAAACAATAGTTTGATTCTTCTGCTAACGTTAATTAGTGCAATTCCGCCCTTTTTTGATTTGTCTTGTCCCTGGGTATTGGCAATTGTATTCTGCTTAAGTCGGTAATTAAGAGTATCTAGTGTTTCATCGTCCATTCCTACTCCATTATCATTGACTATTATTGTTAATTTATGATTTGTCAGTTTTAATCTTATTTTTATACTTCCTTTATCCGCACGCTTTTCAAGTCCATGGAAAATTGCATTTTCAACGATAGGCTGTAGGGTTAATTTAGGACACATAAGCTCTAATATATCTTCATCTTCAGGTATTTCATATACAAGCTCAAGTTTTTCTCCAAACCTGTACTGTTGTATTTTAAAATAATTGTCAACATTTTCTAGCTCATCTGATATAGTTACAAGACTTCCTGTATCAGTAACAGAGTACCTAAAGAAGGTGGATAGGGCCTCAGTAATATCTGCAATATATTCTACTCCCTCACTTAGGGCGTCGCCACGGATCGCCTCAAGAGTATTATATAAAAAATGAGGATTTATTTGGTTTTGCAATGCTATGAATTCAGACCTTTTATTAGTTTCCATATCAAGCTGTTTACTATTAATTAGTTTATCAATATGATTTAGGAATTTATCCATACCAGGATAAATTTTACTGGCCTGTTCAATAAAATCCATATATATATGTCCCTGTAAGAATTTTTCCGTAATCAACTTATATTGCCTTAATGGAATAATAGCCTTTCTTCTAATCAAAGCAATAAATAGGGTAGGAAGTAGCAAAAGGGTAAATGACAATAGTACTTTAACTATCATGGGTAGCCTACTAATGTTACCAATTACTATGATTAATAATAATGAGCTTATAGTAAACAAGGAGCATATAATAATGGTTAGAAGAATTAATTTCTCAACATATGTTATTTTCTTTTTCCACATGATATCCTCCTGTTTAACCATAAAGCTTCTTGAATTCACTAGGACTTAGACCTGTTTTTTTTCTAAATAATTTTGTAAAATATTTTGTATCAGAATAGCCCACTGCTGTAGCAATACCATCAATATTTAAATTTGATTGTAATAGTAGATGCTTGGCATTATTTATTCTTATTTTAATTAGATAGTCAATAAAATTTTCTCCGGTTTCTTTTTTAAACATTGTAGAAAAGTAAGCCGAATTAAATCCTAACATTGAACTTACGTCATCTAGGCTTATAGATTTATTATAGTTTTCATGTATATATTGCTTAGCAAGACGTATAGGTTTATTATCTCTGTTCTTTTTAAGCTCAGAAAACTTCTCAAATTCATCATCTATCCACTCTTTTATCCAATCAAACATATCATTTAATGTATAGAAACGATTGAACTGCTTTCTAAACCAAGAAGCATCATAAAGGTTATCACTGTTCAAATGAGTTTTTAAACCAAAAATAATTATGTCTATTAATTCAGTATAACACCTATATATTAGCTTACTCTCTTTGGCATTTTTCTCGAAGACCTTTTTTAGTCTATCTAGCTCCTCAAATAATTTATTTTTATCTAGAGTTTCAAAGTAAGAAAGTAACCTATCTTTTAAGGATGTATCAATAATATCTATAGGCTCAAGCTTAGATTCAGTCCTATCTTCATAATTAATTATATAGGCGTTCGATTGGGCAAAACGACTTAGTATTGCTGTTTGAGCTTTTTCAATGTTAGAATATATCTTATTTAAATTATCAGTCACCTCTCCAAATCCTATAATAATATTGGCCTTTTGAAAGATATCCTTTAGATTTGCTATATCTATCTTCATCTTATTAAGTTGCTTTATTATAGTCTTAAGTTTAGGATCATCCGTATTAATTAAACATATAATCTGTTCTTGCCAGATAACCGTAATAAGTTCAATGCATATGGGTTCTAATTTTTGCTTTACCATACTTTGAATTTTAGTAAGTAATAGCGAGATCATTTCTTCGTTCTCTTCTCCTGTTTCTAAAAAAGGCCGAATGACAGCTATAGTAAAAAAGCCTGTTTTAAAATTACTGTAATACTCTTTATTTATCGAATCTATATCATTGTTAACTATTGTACCAAGAGGATTAAATAAAATTTCTGTAAGTAAATTTTTCTTAGCTTTTTCTACAGAAGACCTAAGCATTGTTTTTAATTCTTTTTTTTCATTAAAATCAGACTTAACCTGACTATTCTTTTCAATTATTTTTGCAAGGGTATTTATCAATTCTACTTTCTTGATTGGTTTTAATAGGTAGTTTTCAACTCCATATCGAATTGCATTTTGTGCATATTCAAATTGATTATAACCACTTATTATGATAAAAAACACATTTGGTAATATTTCTTTTGTCCTACGAATCAATTCTATTCCATCATATCCAGGCATTCTTATATCTGTAATAACTATATCTGGCTCTATTTCTTTGATTAAATCGAAAGCACTTATACCATCATTTATTATGGCTGCTACTTCCAAGCCCATACTTTCCCAGTCTACTAGTTGATATATTAAATTGCACACCTTTATTTCATCATCTGCTATAATAACCTTTAACAAGTTTTACCTCCTTCCCCATATTGAGGTAATAAACATTTCAATAAGTAACAATCCCACTTTATAAGACATAAACACATGTCAAATAAAATGGGTTCACAATTATTTTTTTCTATTCTTTTATATTATTATAATATATTAAAGCTATAAATTCAATATATACCTATTAGCTTATCATTGTAAAGTATTGAGTTATAGGCAAAAGCTGGCATAATAAGGAATGTACTTTACATTATTGGAATAATCAAAATTCTTTTCTGATATTTTAATAGAATAAGGAAAATCTATAAATTTCTTTAACACACTTATACTTTTTGATCTAGTATTTTTATCAGTAAATATTTCAATAGGAATAATCACTCCATCCCTTACTAATATAAAGTCAACCTTAGCCGTTGATTCTGATTCCCAGAACATATTAGGATAAGCATTTGATAAAAGTGATACTCCTACATAATTTTCAAGTAAGGCTTTTCTTGTTGTTTTATCATATGGTTGCTTAAGCTGCTTAGCAAACTGTGTGTTTAATAGGCCTACATCCGAAGAATATAGCTTAAAGCTAGTAATTTCATTAACATTTAAACGATCATCTCCTATGATAGAAGATATATTAGAAAGCTCTTCTGATGTGATTTTATAACTTGGTATAAGATAGTTTTGCTCAGAAAGCCTATATATAGCATCCTTATACATAGAGTGAGTTGTCCCTTTACGAATAAGTCGATATTGGAACTTTTTATTATTCTTCATGAGTTGAAGAGGTAGACAATTAAGAACCTGATTCATCTTCAATGCCTGGCTATCTGAATTAATAAGACTTAGGTAATGCTGGTAGGTTCCCAATAAGAGGCTATGTTGCTCAAAAATATTTATAGTATTATTAAAACTCAAATATTCATTGACGATTCCAGGCATTCCTCCGACCTGAAGATATAAATTATGAAGGGCAAGAAGCTCTTTATGTACAATATGGGGTATTTTTTTATTAGTATCATAATGTGTACGTATGATTTCAACATACCAATCTCTGGACATGGCTACTAAGAATTCATCAAATTGCATGGGGTAAATAGGTATATGATAAAAAAGTCCAAGCTCTTCTTTTTTTATGGGATAGCTTGAAATAGCAATGATTTTTGGAAACTGTCCTGTATACTGTAAAGAAGTCAAAATCTGAATAGCCTCAGGGTGGTTGCCGATTTCATCCAATATAAGTACCCTATCCTCCTGTAGTGGGGATTGGTTGCTTTCATCAGTATCCAAGTGAAAATGCTCAAGTAGCCTAGTTGAAATCAAAAAAGGGTCTTTTGCCTTAAATATTTCCCTAACAATAGAATTATGCTCAAAATTAATATAATAATAATTCTTAAAAAAAGCCTTTGCAAAATCATATGCCAGATATGTTTTACCTACACCCTTTGACCCGGTAATAAGTACTGGTCTAACATCTGATGTTTGATTCCATTTTAATAAATTTTCGATAGCTGTTCTCTTCACTTAAAATTTCCCCTTACCGGTTCCTTAATCTTGTAAGTAAATCTGTAAAATAATCTGGCAATGGTGCTGTAAACTCCATATATTTCTTTGTTGAAGGATGAATAAAACCTAATACTTTGGCATGTAGGGCTTGTCCTTCAAGATGAAAGGGATCCTTGTTGGGACCATAGATGGTGTCTCCTAGTATAGGATGATGGATACTTGCCATATGGACTCGGATTTGATGAGTACGTCCAGTCTCTAATTCACATTCTATATAGGCATATTTATTAGCAAGGTTTTCAATAACGCGATAATTTGTAGCAGCTTTTTTTCCGTTTCTGGTGCCAACAGCCATTTTCTTGCGATCCTTGGGATGTCTACCAATACTTGCCTCAACTCTTCCACTATCAATCTTAAATGTATTATATACGATTGCATGATATCTTCTTGTTATTGAATGTTCTTTTAATTGGTCAGCAATATGTCTATGGGCGATATCATTTTTACATGCTACGATTACCCCAGTAGTATCTCGGTCAATTCGGTGGACTATGCCCGGTCTTAGTACTCCATTTATGCCTGATAATTGGTTCTTGCAATGGTGTAACAGGGCATTTACTAATGTCCCAGATTCATGGCCTGGACTTGGATGAACCACAAATCCCTTGTGCTTATTAATTACAATAATGTCTGAATCCTCGTAAATAATATCTATAGGAATATCTTCTGGGACGATTTGAGCCTCTTTTGCTTCTGGAAGGTATATATTTATGGTTTGGCCTGGTGTAAGCCTAAAATTAGATTTAACAGCCTTGCCATCTACAAATATCCTGCCCTCTCCTATTAGTTTCTGAATATAGGACCTAGACAAATCATCAAGGCTAGAGCTTAGGTACTTATCAAGTCGCTCTTTATCATATTCAAGCTCTACAATTAAAGTGATATTTTCATCCTGTTCTGAAACGTCTAAGATGTCATCATCAATTGGATTCATCATGCATGGTTAACTCCTTATTTTCATTATCCTTTTCCTTCTTATTTTTCTTAAAAAGATTATCGATAAATTCAAAGTCATTTTCCTTATAATAAAAAATAGCTAGAATTATTAATAAGAAGCTAGAGACAGTAAGATAGCAATCTGCTATATTAAATATGGGAAAATCAATCAACTCAAAATATATAAAATCAACAACATATTTTAAGCTGATTCGATCGATTAGATTTCCTATAGCCCCTGCCATTATAAAAACCCATATAATTTGAATAGGTAGATATCGGCGTTTCTTAGGAATTATAAAATAAAACATAAAAAGAACTATCGATAAAATGACTGTAAGAATAATTAAAAAGCTTGTTTTACCTGTCATTATACCCCATACAGCTCCAGTGTTTTCATGATAGTGGAGCTTTAAAACTCCAGGAATAATGGATATAGACCCTTCCTCTTGCAATGAAATTCGAGCCCAGTACTTAGTCACCTGGTCTATAGCCAATAAAATTATAAAATATATCAAATGCCTTATTCTCTGCTTCATATAATTATTACCATGCCTTTCAGTTATATCTTAATCCTCAAATCAAGAATTATCTTTCCAAAATATATTTTATTGCTTCCATCATTTCATCTTCAGTTACAGAGGTATCGGTTATGGCTGTTCCTATGCTTTTTAAATATACGAATTTGATTTTATCTGATTGCATTTTTTTGTCTAATCTTGTTACCCTATAGATATCTTTTGCAGATAAGTCTTTTATAGTCACTGGTAGCCCAAAAGCCTTGGACCAAAATATAATATTATCAAATTCATCCCTTGCTATATTACCCCTCTTATAAGAGATATAGCTAGCTGCCACCATGCCAATAGATACGCATTCTCCGTGAAGAAGCTTAAAATCCATTAATTTTTCAATAGCATGTCCAATAGTATGACCAAAATTGAGTAGTGCCCTATCACCCTTTTCCTTAGGGTCATCCTCTACAATATTTTTCTTAATATGGCAACTTCTAATAATCATCTCTTTAAGTATCTCATATTCTTGATTTCTGATACCATCTAGGTTATTGCATAGCCATTTATAATAATCATAATCCTTAATAAGTCCATGTTTGAGTATTTCACTCATACCAGAATTGAATTCTCTCTCAGGAAGGGACTTTAGTGTTGAAAGGTTCATATATACTAGCTTTGGTTGATGAAAAGCACCAATCATGTTTTTGTAAGCCATAAAGTCAACGCCAGTTTTCCCGCCTATACTTGAATCTGACATGGCAAGCAAGGTGGTTGGAACCTGTATGAAGTCTATTCCTCGTAGATAAGTAGAGGCAACAAATCCTGCCAAGTCCCCTGTAACTCCCCCTCCAAGAGCAATTATAATGTCATTACGGTCAAATTTTTCTTCTATAAGTTTACTATATACCTTATATACGGTATCAAGATTTTTACTTCCTTCACCTGAATCAAAGATAAAGCTACTAAGCTCATTGCTATCAATACTTAAGGCATCTAGGCATTCCTTAAGATATAAGCTCGCCACATTACTATCGGTAATTATCATGTAACGGCGGTTTTCTAGTTTAAGTCTAGATAATTCCTCTTTTAAATTAGAGAAATCCTTATCAATAATTATAGAATAAGCAGGTCTGCCTTCATAATTTACAATAATTTTATCCTGATACATAAAAAATTGCATAGCCTACATCCTATAAGCTTAAGACTAGGTTATGCGTCCTCCTTTACCAATTTTTTAAGTATATTATTACATTGTTAGGGAGTAAACCCTACTGGTAAACCAATATTTTTACAGAGAATCGGCCCTTCTTAGTTTGGTTTATTATACCCACATATATAAATTTTCCATATCCTCGGACAGAAATAATATCATTATCCTTTACAAGGTAGCTATTTGACAAAACACTTCTACTGTTAACATATACCTTGCCAGCTGCTATCAAGCTAGAAAGCTTACTTCTTGAGCCTTTAAAGGCGATGGATAAGATACTATCTAAGCGTACAGAACTTACAGTCCCTGTAAGTTCTTTTAAATTGGGCTTATATTCAAAATCTTGCTTATCAATTGGCAAAGTTCTTACAACAGTATGCTTTATACGTGTAAGCTCGTCTGATATAAAGCTCTTTATATTTGCATTGCAAAAAAGATATGCTTCATTTTTTGCCAAAATTATATCACCAATCTTACTCCTATCAATACCAAGATTTAAGACAGCTCCTAGTACATCCCTATGACTAAGTTTATCTGAAAACCTTTGATTAATGGGAAAAATATGAATGCAGGATATGGGAAAGTCAAGCTCAGCTTCATCCTCAATCATCTGGTTTCCACAAAAACAAAGTATTTTACGCTCGGCTCCATCAAAACCTCCACTGGAAAAATACTTTATTCTTGGTAATTCATTTTTCATCCTTAATAGTAAATCCTGTTCATGTAAATTCAAAAAATCTGTATATAGTACAATATCACGACTATCTGCCATGTAAGCTAGATCTTTAAATCTTCTTTGTAATAGTTGTTCTTCTTTAAGCAAGCTTTCCATAATAATCCTTATCTAAAATTTCGAATTAAAGGTAGGAGGATCAAAGTTATCATCCTTTATCATATCCAGATAGTCTCCTGAAATATCTACATTGTCAGGAGATACAATGAATATACAACTAGAGATGCGATGTAGCTTACCACTAATTGCATATACTGAACCGGATACAAAATCCATAGTCCTTTGGGCTAGCTTGTCATCAAAGCCTTCAAGATTTATTACAGTAGCCCTTCCAGTTAATAACATGTCACAAATAATTTGAGAGTCCTCAAAAGAAGTTGGTTTCATGATGCAAACTTCAAGTCCTTTTGGAGTTGTTCTAATTGGAACAACCTTACTTGATGAGCTTCTTCCCACTCCTTTCACCCTTTCCCTTTTATAATCACTGGTACTATGTACTTTGGCTGGTTGAACTTCTGGCGTATCATCAAATTCGTCGCTGGTATTTCTTTTATTTGACCTTCTGAGCTTTTTTGGCTCATTAAAGTCATCATCATCAAAGTAATCATCAAAATCATCATCAGTATTTAATTTCATTGAATTTAAAAAGTTTTTAAAAATATTAGGCATCGATTCGACACTCCTATCTCTTGGCTTAATATAAAATAATATTATTAGCTACTATATATTATAAATTGGTTTCAGGATAATCTCTTTCACCAAAAATACCAGTTCCTACTCGAACCATTGTAGCACCTTCTTCTATGGCCACTTCATAATCTCCTGTCATGCCCATAGAAAGAATATTAAAGCTTGAAGAATCATAATTTATCTTACTAAGACTATTATCAATGTTTTTTGATTTTATGTCAATAAATAATTGTCGCATTTTCCTAAAATAATCCCTGTTTTTCTCAGAATTCTCTACATAAGGCGCAATTGTCATTAAACCTCTTACCCTAATATGTGGTAGTTTTACTAATTCCATAAATAGTGGAAGTAACTCCTGGGCAGTAACACCGTATTTTGTGTCTTCTTCTGCTATATTTACTTGGATTAAAATATCGCATACTAAGCCTTTTTTACAAGCCTCCTCATCTATCTTTTGGCCAAGCCGCAAGGAATCAACAGAATGTATTAATACTGACTTATCAATTACCTGTTTAACCTTATTGCGCTGTAAATGACCAATCTGGTGCCATTTAATTGTATCACCATACTTATCATCTAGAATATCATATTTACTTACTAATTCCTGTACCTTGTTTTCTCCAAAATGCCTTAAACCCAGATCATAGGCTTCTTCTATTACACATATTGGTTTAGTCTTACTTACTGCTATAAGTGTAACCTCAGAAGGATTTCTACCTGATTTTTGGCAGGCGGCATCTATACGTTTCTTTATTTCAACAATGTTTTTTTCCATCATAATACTTTTAGTCACCTCTAATTTTTATATCAAAATACGTCTTATTATACTAGTATCTATTATTATAGCATATTTAATAAATTATTTTTTGCTCAATAACTGTATTGGCATCTAAGGCTATATGATCATATAAAGATAGTCCATAGGATGTATTCCTATCAATAATGCAATATTCTTTATTTTGATAGATAATTTCTATTCTCTTAAAAACCGCATAGCCCATATTTACATTATATACGCCAGTAAGCTTATTTGTAATAGAAAGTTGATATCTATTGCCTTCTGTAGACCTAACCCAAGTATATGGGGGGAATTGATTTGTGTCAACATATCCATAGACCTCATCTTGATAGTATATATCGGCAGCTACAAAGATTAATTTAACTTCACCTGTGTCTTTATCATACTCTTCTCTAATTAAACCTTCCTCGTCGCTATTGCCACCAGTTGTGAAGTATGACAAGGGTACTAGGTAGAAATCCTTTGTAGTAACTGCAGATAAGGGGACTTTTAATCCATTTGTTGTTTCCAAATGAAGCTCTATATCTAAATATCGGTCCTCCAAGTAATTGGACAGGTGCTTGTCCATAAATAACTCTGCATAAAATGATCCTGTAGTTGGATTGTGAAATATGTCTAATGGTGCTGACGTAGTAAAATCATCATTAAGTATTGTAAACTCTACTCTTTCCTTACCAAGAAGACTCTCATATTGCTCATTTGTTAAGGGAAGAATTATTGACCAATCCTCTGAACTAACAAGTTTATATACTGGTGTATTAATTGACACTATATCAGATGTACGAAGTTGCGTTTTATGATAGTTGTCTGTATTAAAAATATCATTAGTAATAGTATCCCTTGTAACGGTCTCATAATTATCCATATAATATGTAACAATTCCACTGGCTTCACTTTTAAAGACCTCATAATTAAAAGCAAAACCGGTATCCTCTTGAATCTGTAGACCTTTATCTATAATTGTTTGATTTATTAAATCTAACATGGTGTTTTCTAAGTCATACTTGAAGTCATATACATATGAAAAATTATTGTCAGAATAAAGATTATGAAACTTTTTAATATTATAATGGAATTGCTTTGAATTATCATTAGATAATGAAATCGCTTCATCATCACTAGTAATTATATCCATAATCTGAGTGCTATCATCTACTGAAAAAATCGAGGCAGCCTTAGATACCCTAGCGCCCTCCTTTTGAAAATAAAAAATATAACCAGCCTTACTACTTGTAATTACCTTCTCTTCTCTAAGTATAAATCCAGTTATACGATTATCAGTAGTATTAAATCCTTCCTGTACCTCGTAAATGGATATATGGTCTTTTGTTAAAAAAACATATACATTAATAGCGATATAGATGAAAAGAATCAAGAAGATAATAATACCTATATTTATCGTTCTACGTCTTTTAAATTTTACTACTCTACTATCTTTACTCAAGCTTTTGCCTCCATTTACCCTATTCGAATATATTATACTTAATATAAGTAACAGTTACAAGCTATATGTTTTTAATTTATCTATGCTTTTATTTGCTTATTCATCTATCTTCAATGCATAAAGACGGAAAATATGTAAATTATAATAACAGAGATT
>JAAYRC010000189.1 GCA_012518975.1 Clostridiales bacterium | reverse complement strand
TTTTTTTAAGATTTTACGGGCTTCATAATAACCCTTTATGACCTTAAAAGGGTCTGTAAAATTTTTAGGATCAAAATATCTCCTTAGTTTTCCGGACGATATTCCATAGTAAGGAATATCATACTCTTCAATTAGCTTGCGTTCTATTCCCTCGTAGGATCCAATATAATGAATGTCGTAGTTTTCATTAGTAAGGCTTGGCAGTAGTGCTATTAATGGTGTAACATGTCCGGCAGTACCACCACCAGTTAAAACTATGCGCTTCATTTTGTCGACCCCCATTTCTTTATTGATTTAGCCAGCTGATTACAGATATCTGTCCCTAAGCTAGATATATTTTTTGATGTCTTATATATCATGAACTAACATCCTTTCCTATAAATTAATAGATTCTTTTCTAATCTTTTTAATATATGTAACCTATACTTAATCGACTACATTTTAGCCTACAAGCTTGTTTTTTGCAAATACTATTTTTAACAGGAAAGAGCATTGCATTTTAAGTCAGTTGCAATTAGAATGTTAATAAAGATTATAGAAATACTAAATTGGAGGTAATATATGAAAAAAATCGGAATTATAGGGGCTATGGAGGAAGAGGTTGCAAGGTTAAAAGATATGATGCAGGATGTAAGTATTATAAGAGTTGCCTCCATGGATTTTTGTGAGGGAAATATAGATGGTTCACCCATAGTAGTGGTCCGAAGTGGGATAGGAAAGGTTAACGCCGGCCTGTGTACTCAAATTCTTATAGACAGATATGGAGTTGACTTAGTAATAAACACTGGAATTGCAGGGTCTCTAAGAAATGAAATTGACATCGCTGATATTGTAATCTCCACTGATGCACTCCAGCATGATGTGGATGCCAGTGGCTTTGGTTATGACTTAGGAGTTATTCCAAGAATGGAAAATTCAATTTTTAAGGCGGATGAGAAACTGGTTAGCTTAGCTAAAAAGGTGTGTAATGATGTTATTCCTACGGTGGGAGTTCATACAGGAAGAATTGTAAGTGGTGATCAATTTATATCTGATTCTGAAAAAAAGGAATGGCTAGCCAAAGTTTTTGATGGATATTGTACAGAGATGGAGGGTGCTGCTATTGCACAGGCCTCTTATCTGAACGGTATTCCCTTTCTAATTATACGAGCAATTTCAGACAAGGCAGATAATAGTGCTGAGATGGCATATAGTAAATTTGAGGCAATTGCCATTGAGAATACTGTTAAGCTTTTAATGGGATTAATTAAGCAAATTGATTAAAATAAAGTTGTAGAATGAAAAACAAGAAATAGAAGCAAATAAATAGAAAACATCATATTTATTAGGGTTTATTATGAAATTAATGCCTTGATTGACCTAATTTACTGAATTATAATCAAGAAAAGTGCAAGTTATATAATTGCGAAATTCACAAGAACATAAAGTAGCGTTTCGCAAACATCTAAAAAGTGCTAGTTAGATGAAGGGAGGTATACAGTGGAGCATCAGAATAAAGTTTCGAGAATGATCCAGAATATCGAGAAGATAATAGTAGGAAAACGTGAGGTAATAGAGCAGACATTAATTACTCTACTTGCAGGAGGGCACTTATTGTTGGAGGATGTTCCTGGAGTTGGAAAGACCACCCTTGCTAAAGCACTGGCACAGACGATTGACTGTGATTTTACTAGAATTCAATTTACACCTGACACCTTACCAAGTGATGTGACGGGCTTATCTATCTATAATATGCAAACTGGTAAATTCGAATATTCTAAGGGTGCTATAATGACAAACATTATATTGGCTGATGAGATAAATCGTACATCACCTAAGACCCAAGCCAGCCTACTTGAGGCAATGGAAGAAAAACAAGTCACGGTAGATGGTGTTACTTATCCATTGTCAATGCCCTTTATGGTTATTGCTACCCAAAACCCCGTGGACTATCTTGGTACCTATAATTTACCCGAAGCCCAGCTAGATAGATTTATGATGAAGATATCTATTGGCTATCCTAGTGCTTCCCATGAGCAGGTAATGGCAGATAGGTTCTTAAAAAAAGAACTGGGGATAAAGCTAGAGCCGGTTGTAAATGCTGATACAATTGTGGAGATGGTGAATGAAGTAACAAAGGTAAAGGTTAATAGAGATTTAGTTAACTATGTTACAAGGTTCATACAAGAAACAAGAAATGATAGCAATATATCCTTAGGGGCCAGTCCTAGGGCTACACTTGCCCTGATTCGGGCTAGCCAGGCGAAGGCATATCTTGAAGAAAGAGAATATTGTATACCAGATGATATTCTAGACCTTATTGTACCTGTTATAGGTCATCGTATTATTCTGTCACCAGAAGCA
Organism: Clostridiales bacterium; assembly: GCA_012518975.1. Classification (GTDB taxonomy): domain Bacteria; phylum Bacillota; class Clostridia; order Lachnospirales; family Lachnospiraceae; genus Mobilitalea. Next base: position 5,983 of record JAAYRC010000189.1, on the reverse strand, counting down.
AGATTAGCACAAACTAAGGTTGAGAAGGTTTTGAAAAATATTGCATCAAAACTACCTATACCTGTTTTAAAATAAATATAAAAACAGGAGTAAAAGTTATAGATACTTATAAACATACATAGGTAAGGACAAGTAAAGATGAAAAATTCTCGATTAATATGTGTTTTATTTTTAATAGGCACAGGAGTATTTGCCTCATATTTTGGGGGTAATATACCCTATGCCCTTTTTTATCTAGCAATTTTTATTCCTATAATATCCTTCCTATATACTCTATATGTATATATTAGATTTAAGATATATCAATCAATGGATAACCGCACTGTTGTCAAGGGAGACTGGAATAGATATTCATTAATAATAGCTAATGAGGATCTTATTACATTTCGTAATGTTAAGGTTAATTTTTTATATGATAAATCAACCATAAAACAAACAGGAGAAAGTATGGAGTATTCCCTCTTACCTAATGATAAGAGGCTAATGGAGACAAAGGTTCGTTGTAATTATAGGGGAGCATATTTTATAGGAGTAGATTCTATAGAGGTTACGGATTTTTTATATCTATTTTCTATCACCTATCCTTTAAAATCAAAGCTTAAGGTCTGGGTATTACCTCGAGTGGTCCATATTGAGCAACTGGCTATTGCTCCTGCTGTAGTGGATTCAAAAAATCCAGTCCGGTTTAGTAATGCTGTAGAGGAGGAACTAGATACGGAGGTACGTAGATATAACCCTGGAGATAATAAAAAGAGGATCCATTGGAAGGCTTCTGCTAAGGCCAATGAGCTACTAAGTAGGCAATATCATCAAAAGCCCAAGTCTGAAGTAATTTTATTTATGGATCTTGCTAAGGTTAGGGAGGATGAGTTAAAGGCTGTTATAATCGAGGATAAAATCATAGAAAGCACTCTAGCCATTGCCAATTATTATGCCTCTAGAGCTACTCACTCTCATGTTATTTATGATATGGATGGCATTAAGCAGGTATCAATTCATACAAAGGATGATTTTAATATTTTTTATAGGGCCTGCGTAAATATTCGTTTTGATTCAACTACATCTATTGATGACCTGCTTGCTAGACGTCTGCAAAGAGGAGACGGGGGGATATTCTATGTGGTGGCAACAAGTAGGCTTACAAAAGAGCTTTATCTTAGAGCACTTCAGGTTTTATCTGGAGGCAACCGTATCTGTATATTATTTATTAGTGATGATACAAGTGATTTAAGTAATACAATGATTGGAGACATGAAAAAAGCCGGTGTAGATATATATAAGATTATGCTTGGAGATGAGATAGAGGCTATACTTACAAAAAGCATTTAAATAAAGCTTTGTAAGATACATTAAATCTAGGAAATGATAAATTACTAGCCATATAGGAGGTGAAGCACTTGTCATATAGTAGTGAAAAGACCTATCAAATATATTATTCCTTATTAGGGATGTTACTTAGTCTTGCATTAATAATATTTGTAAATGATTACTATACTTTAAAAGTACATAAGCTGGTTTGTCTCTTATATTGTTTGGTTTCAGTACTAGTAATATATCTATTTGATAGGTATAGAAAAAGTCCTATTAGCTATATTGTGCTTCTAAGTTTAATTCCTGTAGTAGGGCTGGTATTTATTTTTACCCGTACAAGTCCAATTACTTGGGTAAAGGGTATTGTCTTATGGGTTATAAGATATGATCAAACAGAAGGCTTATATGAACTAGGGCCTGCATATATTGTTCTTTTTGTGGTATCAATAGTTAGCTGTATATTACTCTATCTTTTAATTAAAAGACTTTTAACAAGACTACTACTGGGGCTAGTCATTATAAGCTTGCTTGTAGTGTTTGCTGTAGTTGATATTCATATTGGAAAACTTATTGTAGGAATTTCTATATTTTATATGTTAAGTATCTTTATTGAACTTGGTGGAATTTTGTATAGTAGAAAAAATGGTAAAGAGGATAAAAGAGAGGGGATATTATATTTATTACCCTTATGTGTTTTGCTAGCAGTAATAGCTGTAGGTATTCCCTCAAAGGAAGAACCCATACAATGGGATGGGATTAAGACCATATATAATAATTTAAAGAATCAAATTGAAAAACTAACAGTCAATTGGGAGTTTCGTAAGGGGGATGGAGATTTTTCAATATCTTTAATTGGATATTCAGATGATGGTAGCCTTGACAATAGAGATCTAGAGAATAGTCAAAGGATAGCACTCATAGTAAAAGGTCGAAGGGGATTGTCTCCTATGTATTTGATCGGTTCTGTTAGGGATACTTATACGGGATATAGCTGGGAAAAAAGTGGAGAAGATTTTCTGAAGAAGGAAGAAGAATACCAGATGGATTATGGAGAGCTTTTCTATAACTTATCAAGATTAGAGCCAAGTTTTCTTGAAGATAATAGATTAGTAGAGTCAAAAACAGTAAAAATCTTCTACAATAATATAAAGACAAGGACTTTTTTTCACCCTCAAAAGTTTTATTGGTTCCAAACAGATAATCCAGCTAATATCGATAGGGAATCTGCTAGTATAAGCTTCCTAAATCCGGCTGGGAATAACATGGCATATAATATTTCATACTATGAGATGAACCTAGAGGGTGATGGATTTGTGGAGATGCTAAGAGGGGCGGATGAATTCTCATATAATACAAATATTAATTTAGATTATGAGAGAATTGAGCAATTAGAAAAAAAGTATTATATAAGAGATAAAGAGAATTTTATATTAAGAAGACAGGACTTTCATGAGATTTTTAGAGACCGGGCGGCTATAATTAATAACAAATACACACAGCTACCCCAAGACCTGCCATCTCAAGTTAAGGATCTTGCTTATGAAATAACTAAGGAACAAGAGACTAAATATGATAAGCTAAAGGCTATAGAAGCATATCTTCTAGAATATACATATAGCTATAATCCAGGAAAGCCTCCTGAGGGTATGGACTTTACCTATTATTTTTTGTTTGAAAATAAGCAGGGATATTGTACATCCTTTGCATCAGCCATGGCTGTACTTGGTAGAGCTATAGGAATTCCTACCCGCTATGTTGAGGGCTTTGTGGTAGATTATAGAGACTTTGATAACAGGGGTTTCCTGGTTAGGAACAGTATGGCCCATGCTTGGGTGGAGGCGTATTTTGAAGGGATTGGTTGGATTCCTTTTGAGGCGACTCCTGGATATCATGGCAACCGCTATACTGCCTGGCCAGCTCCTAAAAAAAGTGAGGGTTCAGGTTATTACAGTAGCTACTACAATAAGGAAAAGACAAATCCATATATGGAAGACCAAATGGATAATAGCGATCTGCTTTCTTATGAGAAATTAGAAGCTCATAAAGTATTAATGTGGGTGTTATTAATACCAGCAATTTTTGTTTTTCTCTTGGCATTAGTGGTCTTATATTATCTAGTATTAAGACATAAATATAAGAAAGAATATGAAGATACAGATGATAGTGGTCGTATGTATTTGACTTTCATAAGAATTTTATCCTTACTGAAAAAAGAGGGATTTAAACTTACTGCACATGATACGCTTATAGTTTTCAGTGACAAGATAAAAGATAGATTTCAATATAAGGGGATATTGTTTCGAGATGTTGTAAAAATATATATGGCTTACCGTTATGGAGAGGTAAAAATTAATGAAAAGGAACTTGATAAAGTTAGGGAGTTTTATAATGGCATGATGGAGAGTCGTAAGCAGGAAAACAAGGCATTAAGACTTCACATGGAGGAGTTTTTATTCCTAGTAAAAAGGAAAACCATTACTACTACTTATCAAGATTAATTAGATTTACACCAGTATAATAATGAGTAAGGATATCCTCATATGAATATCCTTCTTCTGCCATGGCATTGCACCCATATTGACTTAGGCCAACCCCATGGCCTACACCAGTACAAATAATTCTTGCCTTACCCTCATAATCTTCAATATAGAAGTGGTTGGAATTTAAGCCAAGAACATTGGCAAATTCCTCCCCTGACACTAAAAGATTATTTAGGGAAATTTCTGTTACATAACCAATACTGTCTCTCTTGGTAATAGATATATCCTGAAAAAATGTATTATCATTAATCTCTAAAGAGGGGTATATCTGCTTTAGTATACCTAATAATATATTAACGTCATACTCAGTAATTCTTAGATAATTAATGGATGTAACGTCTTGTTTGCTAGGGACGCTTATAAGATATGGTATATCAACACCCCAGGCCTCTTTTGCATTTCTTGTAAAGCCAGTTCCAGTACCAAAAAATACGGGCAGGATGAGCTCGTCTTCATATGTTAAAACCTGACCATTTGTGCCATGGACACAATTCTCAAGCTTAGTAAACTGCGTTGCGTAATTATCACTTCCCCAGTATCCTAGCATATCATCAGGGTTTATATAGGACAATCCTAACTCCGAGGTAGAAAAATCCTTTTGATTTGGCCTTTCTTCTAATAGAAGGGATATATTATAAAGAGCGTATGTTCTTGATAAAACAGCCTGGGCCTTTAAGGCTTCAATATGATAGGCTGCGGGCATATTTGCGGCTACAACTCCTATTAAATATTGATTAAAATCTAGGTTCTCCCTCCTACCGTCTTTTTCATAATAGATATTAAAATCCATGTCTGCTAAAGAATAATCCCTACTTTTGTTTGAGAAAAGAAGTGTTATTAAAAAAGGTAGTAGTAGTACCAAGATACTGACTCCTACTATCTTATAAATTAATTTCTTCATGTTTGCTCCAGTGTAGTGGTCTTGTTATATTATATTAAGGGACAGGTTGTTTATGACGGATTATTTTGCTTATATAGATAATATTAAGATTATTATATTCAAGTATGGGATTGCTTTTTCAAAAGACAAGCTAAGTAAACAGCTAGACTATTTATACCTCAGACTCTTCTGTAGAGAACATAATAACGATAAAGCCAATTAGGGATACTATAGTACCAAGCATTAGCATATTAGAAACACCACTAGTATCAAGGACCTTACCACCGGTAATATAGGCGATAGTACCAGCAACTCCCAAGGTAGCCGTGCCTAGCATGGACTGGCCTTTGACCCTATCTTCTTTGTTTATAATTGAATTAACATAATAGACGGAGGCAGGGGTAAAAAGGGCAAAGGATAGCATCTGAAATGCCATGGACAAATGTACAAAAAATACATTTGAAGCTAGCCATATAATTGCTGTTTTAATAAAGAAGAAAAAGGCAGATATTTTAATAATATTATTACATTTTATTTTATTTATAATTATTACAAATGAAGCCATCATAGGTAATTCTAAGGCTGCAGCTATAGTTAAGGATAGACCCATATCAGAACTGTTGCCACCGACATTTTCGATAATATTAATTAAATAAGTATTGATAAGTCCATGAGAATAAAAGACCATGGCAATACCAATTAGGAAAAAGGTAAATTTTTTGTATTTAGTAAAAAAGCCTATTATACTGGCTGGAGCATTTTCGCTGTTATCGACACCAGGGCTAATGGTATTATTGCTAGTACTAGGTTCGGGAATATTAGTATCCTTTAGCTTGAAGCTATAGGCGGCTAAAAAGAATAAGCCATAGCTAAGTATAAAAAGAGGTATTAAAATACCTGGTCCAAATTTACTTACACCGTGACCAAGAAAGAATGAGCTTATTGCAAAAGCGATTGAGCCAGATCCCCTTGCTAGGCCAAAGTTGAAACTGTATCCATTATTAAGATATTCTAATGCAAAGGAATTAAGTAGTGGATTCAGAGTAAACTGAATGGCATTTATAATGACAAAAACACCACCAGTAATTAAAAAGGAATTAGCGCTAATAAATAAAAGGATGGCAAAAGCAAGGACAATTGCCATTAGAGTTAAGATAATACCCCGTACTGATTTTTTCTTGAATTTATCTGCAAAGGCAGAGACCATAGGTTGAAGTATAATAGATATAATAGCTGACAATGAAAGAACAAT
>JAAYRC010000188.1 GCA_012518975.1 Clostridiales bacterium | reverse complement strand
TTTCTTCTATGTGTTATTATTATAAATTGAGTTTCATTAGAAAGTTTTCTAAGATATTTTGCAAACCGTTTTACATTGGAGTCATCGAGTGCCGCTTCTATCTCATCCAATAGACAAAAAGGAGATGGTTTTAGGTTTAATATTGCAAATAATAGGCTTATAGCTGTTAAGGCTTTCTCTCCACCTGATAGCTGCATCATGTTTTGTAGCTTTTTACCAGGAGGCTGTGCATTAATATGGATACCAGCCTCTAAGACATCCTCATTATCTGTTAACTGTAAGCTAGCCTTTCCTCCACCGAATAACTCTTTGAAAACCCTTTCAAACTCTTGATTAATTGCTTCAAACTGTTTTTTAAACTGTAGCTTCATTTCCTCATCTAATTCTTTGATTATTTCTAGGAGTGCTTCTTCTGCCTTAATCAAATCCTCTCTTTGGGCTGTGAGGAAAACATAGCGTTCAGACATATTTTTAAAATCTTCTATAGCATTTACATTTACATCGCCCAGCTCTTTTATCTTGTGACGAATTTCCTGTATGGATTTTTTGGCACTAGTTAGACTTAATTCTTTATCACCAGTGCATTCTACTGCTGTAGTAAGAGTTAGTCCATATTCGTTCCACATATAATTCATCTCTTGGTCAAGCTGGTCTATAAGTTTTTCTTTTTGATTAGTAAGTCTTATACATTCCTTATCCAAATCATGGATTCGTCCAGACAGGTCATCTCTCTTTTCAAAGAAATTCTTATGAATTTTAGTGGTCTGGTCTCTTTCTTTTATCTGACTCTCTATAAGCTCATTTAGTTTTTCTAGAGCATTATTTGTTTCATTAACAATAGACTCTGTATTACTAATGCTAAGTTTCTTTTCTTCAACAGTCTTATAAGTCCTCTCCATATCCATTTTGATGGATGCCTGATCATTATATATTCGTTCAATCTCTCTTTTTAATCGACTAATATTCTCCATAATATAATGATTGCTTTGCTCTAAGGATGATAATTCCATTTTTAATGATGAAGCCTTGTCACTTGCTATACTTTCTGCTTGTCTTTCTTTTGAAAGGAGTATATTAAGTTCTTCAATTCTTTTCTCCATCTCGGAATTTTTAGACAGATTATCTTCCAGAGCTTTACTTAAGTCATCAAGGTTTTGCTTTAACTCTATTGCCTGACTTTCTATTTCCTCTAGCTCTTTTACATAATCCTCATATACTGCTTTTGCTTCAAGCTTTTTAGTTTCTGCTTGTTCTAGGCTTATCTTTGCTGTGTTTTGCAAGAGATATTTTTCCTGAAGAATTGTTTTAGCTTCTTCAAGGTTGATAAGTAAGTCGGCCCTTTTTTTATCTTCCTTTTCCTTATCTTCATTAAGGTCCTTAGCCTGCTTTTGAAGTTTCTTAATCCTTGCCTCTAAGCCTTCAATTTCCCTCCGTCTTCCCAATAGATTGCTTACATTTCTATAAGCTCCACCTGATATAGAGCCTCCCGGTGTAAGGGATTCTCCTTCCTTGGTTACGATACGAAGAGTATAATTAAATTTTCTGGCAATCATGCTAGCATTATCAATATTATCTACAACAATTATTCTACCAAGTAAATACTCAATTAATGCATTATATTTTGAATCAACCTCCACAAGCTTACTAGCGATTCCAATAACTCCATTTTCCTTTAATGCTTGATGATTATGTAGACTTTTACCTGAGCTTATGTTGGTAAGGGGTAGAAATGTTGCCCTTCCATACCTATTCTTTTTCAAATAAGCAATTAAGTCTTTAGCAGTAGCTTCATCCTCTGTTACTATGTTTTGTATGGTACTACCTAAGGCTGTTTCAATTGCTGTTTCATATTCCTTAACAGTCTTGATGATATCAGCAACTACCCCAACAACTCCAGGTTTATGTGGCTTTTGTTCCATAACTCTCTTAATACTATTGCCATATCCTTCATATCTTTCTGTAAGGTTTATTAAGGATTCTAGCTTAGATTTTTCAACATGATAGGTTCTCTGAAGCTCATTTAGTTTATGATTGATTTTCTCAATGTTGTCTTGAGTTTCTTGAATATCTTTATTAATAATAGAGCAATTATTGTTATAGCTAATAATTTCATCTGAAACATCATTCAAATGCTCCTTGGATTTTCTGATTTCTTCATCATGAATATCCTCTTCGCTTTTATTATGAATTATTTTTTGATTTAGCTGAGACTTTCGTATTGTGTTTTGCTCTAGCATGGTTTCATATCTTTGGATATTACTTTTAATAGCTGAATTCGAATTTAGATACTCAAATATGGAATTGCTACAGGATTCTATCTCCCCTGTATACCTTGCAATATTTTCTTTTATCCTATCTAATTCAAGTAAAGCATTAACTAACTTATCATCAATTTTAGAGAGATTAAGGTCTATTTCTTCTTTTTGACTGAAATATTCTTGCTCCTCTGTCTTTTTTGAAAGTATTTCCTGTTCACTTGCATGAATTCTTTCTTGATAATACTCATCATTTTGGAGAAGTGAATTAATTTGCTCATTTAATAGCTTTATTTCACCCTCTGCCTTTTCCTTTTTAAGTAAGAGCTCATTGTAATAGGATCTATCAGCTTCAATCTTTAAACCAGCCTTCTCTAGCTCTAGTTCTAATTTTTTATACTCTTCCTTAGTGTTCTCATATTCAAGCTTTATAGATTCCATATTTTGAGTGGCTATATCAAGCTTGTTTTGATTGTCCTCTTTTGATTTATTGATCTTATCGTATTCCTTTAAAAACAAGGCCACCTCAAGATCCTTTAGTTCTTCCTTATATTCTAGGTAAACCTTTGCTGTCTCAGATTGCTTCTCAAGGGGCCCTAGTTGCCTTTCTATTTCAACTATAATATCAGATACCCTAGAAAGATTTAGTCTCTCTTCCTCAAGATTTTTTTCAGCAGTATATTTTCTCTTTTTGAATTTTACAATTCCCGCCGCCTCATCAAAAAGTTCTCTTCTGTCTTCAGGTTTTCCGCTCAGTATTTTATCTATCTGGCCTTGTCCAATAATAGAATAGCCTTCCTTGCCGATACCAGTATCCATAAATAATTCCTGTATATCCTTTAATCTGCAAGATGAACCATTAATCATGTATTCACTTTCACCTGAACGATATACCTTTCTTGTTACAGTTACCTCTTCAAAATCAATAGCTAACTTATGGTCTGAATTATCCATTGTTAGGGTAACATAGGCGTAGCCTAGAGGCTTTCTCATCTCTGTACCAGAGAAAATAACATCCTCCATCTTTGAACCTCTTAGCTGCTTTGCACTTTGTTCTCCTAATACCCAACGGACTGCATCTGCTATGTTGCTTTTACCACTACCATTAGGTCCTACAATTGCTGTTATACCATCATTAAATTCTAGTAGCATTTTATTAGCAAAGGACTTAAAACCATGTATTTCTATACTTTTTAAATACATTTTTTGTCTCCATTCGTTTATTGAACATAGGAGTGGCTTTATCACACCTATTTATATCTTTTTTTTAGTATTTTAATTGCTTCTTGTGCAGCCTTTTGCTCAGCTGCTTTTTTTGTTCTACCAACACCGCAACCTACCTGCTCATTTCCAACAAATAAAGCCATAGTAAATGATTTATTATGGTCTGGACCTTCTTCAGATATAAGCTTGTAACGTATTTTTTGCTTGTTGTTTTCATTTTGAACTATTTCTTGTAAGATAGTCTTGCTATCGAAAAAGAGCTCCTCTAAGTTTGCATTACTTAAGATTATTTTATGGATAAACTCTTTTGCACTAGTAAAACCACCATCAAGATATATAGCCCCGATTATTGCTTCTAAGGCATCCGAAAGAATTGATTTACGTTCCCGTCCTCCAGAGGCATCTTCACCCTTGCCTAACAAGAGAAAGTCACCTATATTCATGTCCTTAGCACAGGATGATAGGGTTTGTTCACAAACAATGCTTGCTCTAAGCTTAGTTAGGTCTCCCTCAGATACATGTTGATGAATTTCAAACACATATTCGCTTGTTACAAGCTCCAAAACTGCATCTCCGAGAAACTCAAGTCGCTCGTTACTATCTTCCTTATTCATTCTCATTTCATTTGCATATGAACTATGAGTTAAGCTATGGATAAGAAGTTTAGGATCTTTAAAATAATACCCGATTTTATCCTCCAATAAAGGAAAGGATATATCTGATATGTGTCTCATACTCATTAAGTCTAATCCTCCTCTTGATAAATATGCTTATAAGGTTTTAGCCAACCTGCAAATAAGCAAGAAAAGCCCATAAAATAAGGTAAACCTTATTCGTAGGGCTTTTACCTAGCACTAATATAAATGTTAGTTAGTTGCATTTTTGATTTGTTCTACGGCATCCCCAACTGTTTTAATGTTTTCAGCGTCTTCATTTTCGATTTCAATATCGAATTCCTCTTCAATGCCCATAATAATTTGAAACAAATCAAGAGAATCTGCTCCAAGATCATCCACAAATGTAGTCTCCATGGTAATATCGCCAGTATCAACATTCAAAACCTCACTGATGATTTTTTGCAACTTTTCAAATTCCATATTCATTCACCCTTCTTTTTATTTATTCATACACCTTTAAATTCTCTTCAATTTTCTCTTTAATATTTTGTTCAGTAAAACTTACACATTGGAGAATGGAGTTTCTTATCTCATTACTCTTTGAGCTCCCGTGAGTTTTTACTACTAGCCCTTTAAGTCCCAATAGAGGGGCTCCTCCATACTGGGAATAATCAAAGGCCTTTAAGGTTTTCTTTAGGGCTGATTTACTTAATAGAGCTCCTATCTTGCTCTTTGTAGTGCTCATAAGCCCTTCCTTGACCTTCTTAATTAGACCTTCACCAAGTCCCTCATATAGTTTAAGTATTACATTACCAACAAAAGCTTCGCAAACAATTACATCTGCATAGCCATGGGGAATATCTCTGGACTCTATACTTCCAATAAAATTAATATCAGTCAGATCTTTAAGTAGGGGAAAGGTCTCCTTGACTAATGCATTACCCTTTTCTTCTTCAGCACCAATATTTACAATTGCAACCCTTGGGTTTTTAACTCCCATAATATTCTCCATATAAATGGAACCCATTTTTGCAAATTGCACAAGATGGGATGGCCTGGCATCAACATTTGCACCACAGTCTATTAGTAAGGATGCACCAGCCATTGTGGGAATAACTGGAGCAAGAGGAGGGCGTTCAACACCCTTTATCCTTCCAATAATAAGCTGACCTCCAGCCAAGACTGCACCTGTACTTCCCGCTGAAACAAAGGCATCAGCCTCACCATTCTTCACCAGATTTAATGCAACAACGATTGAGGAGTTCTTCTTTCGGCGAATAGCTATGACAGGTGGCTCATTATTGGAGATATTATCCTCTGCATTTACAATAATTATTCTTTCTTTATCATAATCATATCCACTAAGTTCCTTACTAATGACATCTTCTTTGCCAACTAGCTTTACTAGTATATCTTTTTTATCTTGTACAGCAAGCACAGCCCCCTTAACAATTTCATGAGGAGCATTGTCACCTCCCATTGCGTCAACAGCAACAGTAATCGTTTTTTGCATATTAACTCCTATCTGCATATATTATGCTTTTGTATTACATTAGCCATAAAACAAGGTGTAATATATTCCTATGGCTAATCTATAAATCAATATACTAGATATCATATGAAAAATCAACATTAAATTATAATACTTATAGGTATACATAAGAGATGGAGGTTAAGTTCTCTTACTTCCAAGAACCTTAACCTCCTTTACAATTAATGTATTATGTTTCAATCTAATAGGACGTGTTTCCTATTACTTAAAAAATTATGACTTAATGTAGAAGAATGACTTAAATATGCGATAGCCCAAATCACTAGCCCAAAGCATCTGTTCAGTATTGCCTACAAACAATATGCCATCCTTTTTTAAAGCATTTTGAAATCCTAAATAAATATTGTTCTTAGCTTCATCAGTAAAATAAATCAATACATTACGACATACAATTAAATGGCAATCTGAAGGATAGGAATCCTTTAGTAAATCATGATGCCTAAATTCAACACATGCTTTGACTTTATCATCTATCTGATATGTCTTATGATCTAGCTTGGTAAAATACTTATCCACATATTCCTTAGGAAGAGATTTTAGACTTTTTTCATCATATATGCCAATTTTAGCCTTTTCAATTACTAGCCTATCAATATCCGTCGCAATAATCTTTATCTTATTTAATGGAATATATTTGGATAATAGCATAACTATAGAATATGGTTCATCTCCAGTTGAGCATGCAGCACTCCATATCTTTAATTCCTCACCGAAATTACTAAAAAGAAAGGGAAACGCATCTTCTTCCAAAACCTTCCACTGATCCGGATTTCGATAAAATTCCGATACATTAATAGTTATATAATTTATAAATTCATTATATATCAACTTATCGGTTCTTAATCTTTCTACATAGTCTTTATATGATTTGATTCCATGTCTATTAATTAATGAATCAATCCGCCTCTTCATCTGTCGTTCTTTATATGAACTTAAATCAATTGTAGCTAAATCATAAATAGAATCTTTAAATGCTTCGTAGCTTCCTAGCACATCGGTATCTCCTTTGTCCTTTGAAAGTTATTATATAATCCAGTTTATGCTTCATCTGAAGTTGTTTCTGTCTCTGATAGGTTTTCCTCTTGGTCTTTAACTTCTAATGTAGTCTCTTGTATGTCTGTAGTTTCCTCGGTATCAGCAACTTCAACTGAAGACTCATCATTATCACTCATCTCCATAGCTTTAATACTCAGGCTGATTTTTCTATCCTCTTTATTAAACTCTACTACTTTAGAAGTAACTTCTTCACCTATAGATAAAACATTAGATGGCTTCTCAACATGGTCTTTAGAAATCTGAGACACATGAAGTAGAGCATCAATTCCTGGCTCTAATTCAATAAATGCACCGAAATCTGTCATTCTAGCAACCTTACCAGTTACAATGTTACCATTAGCGTATTTTTCCTCTGCTGAAACCCATGGATTCTTGTCATCAAACTTTAAGCTAAGTGCAATCTTTTCTCCTTGAATATCCTTAATAAAGGTTGTAAGCTTATCACCAATTTTAAAGAGCTTCTTAGGATTTTCAACACGGCCCCAGGACATTTCTGAAATATGAAGTAGTCCATCAGCTCCTCCAAGATCAATAAATGCACCAAAGTCAGTAATGTTTTTCACTGTTCCTTCTACGGTCATACCAATTTCAATTTTCTCGAAGAGTTCTTTCTTAAGCACAGCTTTTTCAGCTAAAATTAACTGCTTACGATTACCAATAACTCTTCTCTTTCTTGGATTGAATTCTGTGATAACAAATTCAATCTCTTGTCCTTCATATTTTGATAAATCCTTTTCATAGGTATCAGAAATTAAGCTAGCAGGTATAAACACTCTGGCTTCATCAATAATAACGCTTAAGCCACCATTTAGTACTGTTGCAACTTTTGCTTTAAGTACTTCCTTATTGTTATATGCTTCTTCTAATCTCTTATTACCCTTTTCTGCGGCAAGACGCTTATAGGTTAGGGCAACTTGTCCTTCGCCATCATTAACCTTAAGAACCTTAGCCTCCATCGTATCTCCGGGTTTAACTACTGTAGTCAAATCTAAATTTGGTGTATTGGTATATTCATTTCTTGTAATGATACCTTCCGACTTGTAGCCTATATTTAAGATGATTTCATCTTCTTTAACACCCAAGACAATTCCTTCCACAACATCACCGTTGTTTATTTCTACTACATTTTCTTCCTCCAATAATTGTTCAAAACTCTTTTCCGACATAACGGTTAGAACCTCCTTGATAATATTGTGTGGGGTTGAAGCCCCTGCTGTAATACCTACATTACGAAAAGATTTAAACGAATTTAAATCCAAGTCATCTGGTTTCTGTATATAGTAAGTATTTTCACATTCTTT
>JAAYRC010000035.1 GCA_012518975.1 Clostridiales bacterium | reverse complement strand
TTTGAGGAATTTGAGATTGAATATAAATACCTGAAGGCAGTTATCGAGGGAGGCCTTGAAAATAAGCCTGACAATGTGCTTATATATGCTACTTCAAATCGTAGACACCTAATAAGAGAAAGCTGGAAAGATAGGTCTGATATGGAAACTGATGGGGATATTCATAGGTCTGATACTATGGAAGAGAAGCTTTCCTTGGTAGATAGGTTTGGAATTACAATTAACTTTTCATCTCCTTCTCCTAAGGAGTATCTAGAGATTGTTAGGCAACTGGCAGCTAGACATGGGATAAGAAAACTTTCAGAGGATGAGCTTTATGCTGAGGCAAGAAAATGGGAGTTATATCATGGTGGTTTATCGGGACGGACTGCCCAGCAATTCATAAACTATCTAGCAGGTAAGGAGGAAGAATAATTTGATTACTCTTATTAAAAATGGTTATGTAATTGATCCGGCTTCACAGATTGAAGGGAAATATGATGTTTTGATTAAGGATGACCTTATTATAAAGGTTGGTAATAATCTAGACCCTAATAACTTGAATGTCAATGTAGACCAAGTGATTGATGCATCAGGAAAACATGTTATGCCAGGATTAATTGACCTTCACGTCCATTTAAGAGAGCCTGGATATGAGTACAAAGAGACTATTGAGACTGGGTCTAAGGCTGCAGCAGCTGGGGGATTTACCACAATTTGTGCTATGCCAAATACCAAGCCTGCACTAGATAAGCCTGATAGGGTTAGATACGTCCTAGATAAAGCTAAGAAGGCATTGGTTAGGGTTCACCCAGTAGCTGCTATTACTTTAGACCAGGATGGGGAAGAGTTAGTTGATATAGAGAACCTATATAAGGCTGGGGCAGTGGGTATAAGCGAGGATGGTAAATCAGTTATGTCTACAGCAATCTATAAAAAGGCAATGGAGGAAGTAGCTAGGCTTGATATTCCCGTATTTGCCCATTGTGAAGATAAGTTCCTTGTGGCAGATGGGGTGATTAATGAAGGTGAAAAATCTAAAGAGCTTGGGTTAGCTGGTATCAGCAATGCTGTAGAGGATATTATTGTGGCTAGAGATATTATACTAGCCAAGGAGACAGGGGCTAGACTCCACTTATGTCATTGCTCTACCAAGGGCAGTACACTTATGCTAGGTATGGCAAAAGAAAAAGGACTTAAGGTAACAGGGGAAACCTGTCCCCACTACTTTACTATATCGGACCAAGATATACCTGGTGACGATGCTAACTTTAAGATGAATCCTCCCCTAAGAAGCCCAGAAGATGTGGAGGCTATTATTGAAGCACTTAAAAATGATGTTCTAGATGTTATTGCAACCGACCATGCTCCCCACTCTGCTAAGGAAAAGGAGCAATCAATGGCAACAGCCCCATTTGGAATAGTAGGCCTTGAGACTGCTTATGCCATTACTAATACAGAATTGGTAAGGACCGGAATACTATCAAAGAAGCAACTGGTTGAAAAAATGAGTCTTAATCCTGCTAAGATACTTGGAATAGATAGAGGATGTATAGGTGAGGGATATGTAGCTGACATAGTAATTGTAGACCCGGATATGGAGTATACAATTGATAAAAATGAATTCTTCTCAAAAGCTAGCAACACCCCTTTCCATGGGCGAAAGGTATATGGTAGGGTACTATACACAATTGTAGCTGGACAAGTGAAATATAGATATAAAGCTTAAAAATAAATAGCTTGATAAAAGCTACTTAAATTCTTATTTTATACATTAAATAATTTGAGGGAGGCAAGAAGATGATTAATCAATTGGTTAAGAAGATTCAGGAGCTGGAGGCACCGATAGTAGTTGGACTTGATCCAATGTTATCCTATGTACCTAATCACTTATTAGAGCAGGCCTATAAGGACATGGGGGAAAACCTTGAAGCTGCCACAGAGGCTATATGGCAATATAATAAGGGAATAATAGACGCGATACATGATCTAGTACCAGCTGTTAAACCACAGGTAGCCATGTATGAGCAGTTTGGCCTTGAAGGAATGAGACTATATCTTAAAACAATCCAATATGCAAGGAAAAAAGGATTGATAGTAATTGGTGATGTTAAACGGGGAGATATAGGGTCTACATCTACTGCCTATGCAATTGGCCATCTTGGTAAGGTTAATATAGGAGGTAAAGACTACAGAGGCTTTGACGAGGACTTTATTACAGTTAATCCTTATCTGGGCTCAGATGGGATAATACCTTTTATCGATGTATGTAAGCAAGAAAACAAAGGTCTATTTATACTTGTAAAGACATCAAATCCCTCTAGTGGAGAATTTCAAGATCAGCTTATAAATGGTCGGCCCTTATATGAGCTAGTTGGCAACAAGGTAGCCCAATGGGGAGATATGTTTATGGGTTCTGACTACAGCTATATTGGGGCAGTAGTAGGGGCTACCTATCCTGAAATAGGTAAAGAGCTTAGAAAATTGATGCCTAAAACCTTTATATTGGTACCTGGCTATGGAGCTCAGGGTGGTAAGGCAGAGGATTTAAAGCATTTCTTTAATAAGGATGGACTAGGAGCAATAGTTAATTCTTCAAGAGGAATTATTGCTGCTTATAAGTTGGCCCAGTATGAGAAATATACAGGAGAGTTTTATGCAGATGCATCAAGGCAGGCTGTTCTTGATATGAGAGAGGACCTAAAGAAAGCTTGGGCAAATTCATAAAGAAATTCTTTATGTTTACTTGATAGCTAGCATGGTCAGCTTTATAGTAAAATTTAAGAGAATACGAATAGAGTAGAGAAATAGAGAAGAGAAATATATTCTTAGGAATTATTTCTCTTCTCTATTTAAGTATATCATATATATTATTTTAGCATTTTTCTGGCTCAGGATATTCTTTACCAAAGGTATCAACAGTTACTTTTGCCATAATTTGAGGCTCAAGTGGCATGTCAGAATAATCAGTCTTGGTTTCAGCGAGTTTATTGACAACATCCATACCTTCAATGATCTTTCCAAAGGCTGCATAAGATCCATCCAAATGTGGTGAGTCCTTATGCATGATAAAAAACTGTGAGCCAGCTGAATCAGGTCTTTGTGATCTTGCCATTGAGATTACTCCTGCTTCATGTTTAATAGGGTTATTAAAGTTATTGTAGGTGAATTCACCTTTAATTGAGTAACCAGGGCCACCGGTACCATTGCCGTCCGGATCTCCTCCTTGGATCATAAAGCCACGTATGATTCTGTGAAATATTAATCCGTTATAAAAGCCTTTGTTAATAAGAGAGATAAAGTTATTAACCGTATTGGGAGCAATTTCAGGGTATAGCTCCAGCTTCATTATATCTTTGTTTTGCATTTCAATAGTAACGATAGGATTCATATTAGTTATCTGTGTCCTTTCTAACTTTAATTGTTTTAGTCCGCCCTTTTATGCTATCGGTGGTTAATATAACATAATCCAAAGTTTATTGTCAAGGCTTATAAAAACAACTTATGTAACTAGTGGCTTGATAATTTATTGTAGAAAACTAAATATATTCTCGTTTCCTTCATAAGGAATCATAATATCTACAAAGTCTCTTGCGTGGCTGCCTAGATGGTATGGGGGGTAGTATATATAGAGACTATCCTCCGTTAAATAAAAATTCATTTCACCTAAAATGGTTGAAGAATTAACTAAAGTAATGACTGCATCGTCCCAATATTCTTCAGGTGTTTCTTCATACATTCTCTGGAATTCTTGGACTAGATAATCAGAGAATACATTGTCGTCATTTGAAACAAGATCCTTAAGTTCTACTTGCTGTCCTGAGCTTAAATCAAAGGTGTATGTTTGGCGTATGGACTCTCCATGGGCTCCACCGGTATATAAATATCCATGTAGCATGATAGATAGTAATCTATCATTATACATTATGGAAAACACTACATCATAGCTGCAGGAAGGAAGGTTTTCATCATAGTCATAAGACCTTGCAAGTTCAGTTATTTCTTCAGCTTCACTTATTAATGTTTCTTTGACATTATTAAGTATTTGGTTAATGGACTCATATGCTGGATTAGTACCTTGTAAAACAGGTAGCTCGATTGATATTGACATTATTTCTACATTTTCATCTTCATTTTCAGCTTCATTAGTGTAGGTTTGCTCATACTTAGTCACATCAAAACTTGGAACAGCAAGTGTTTGCTTATAGTAATCCGTGTATAAGTTCAGATAGGATTCTAAATCTATATCATTTGGCACTTCTACAAGTCCTTTTTCTATTTCTGTTATAGCAGACTGATAATCAAAAATACTAGCGTAAGTCTCAGCTACTGTTAAGGTTTTTTCCTTAATCATCTGAATTCGTTCTCTTTCAGCTTCTTCAGTTTCTTGCCTTTTTTGTTCTTCCTCGATTCTAGCTATCTCCTCAAGGGCTTCTTTTATACCATCTTGCGCATTGGTATAATTTTTAGAATCTTCAGAAATTACCTCATTGTATTTGTTTATTGCATCCTCATATTGTCCTGCCTGAAAGAAATTTACTGCATCATTATAGGCAATTCTTGATGTCTCAACACTTTCTATTAAGGAGTTGGCATCACTAATAACTGTATCTAGTTCTTTACTATTAAAAGCCCCTAGATCATTTAATTTTTTAATGGCACTATCATAATCTAACTCATTTTGTATATAAGAATCTGTTACTTTATTAACTACATTTTTTACTTCCCCTGTAACAAGATTATCAAAGGAGGCTTTTTTTCCACTGTATTTTTCATAAATTTTTAAAGCATTATCATACTCTTCATCATCAAGATAGGCTATAACAGCATCTGCTTGTTTATCAATATGTTTCTGATAGAGGAAATAACCGCCAATTCCGCCACCAAGCAAAATGAATACAATTAGTCCAGCAATTAAGGGTATTAACTTCTTGGACTTTTTTGGGGGATTGCCTTCAGTATTAACATTATCTGGAATAGGCTTAGTCTCAG
>JAAYRC010000187.1 GCA_012518975.1 Clostridiales bacterium | reverse complement strand
CTTCTAACGGAGACAAGCCCTTCCTCTTCTTCCTTCTGTCCAACTACAAGCATATAAGGTATTCTATCAAGCCTAGCTTCCCTAATCTTATATCCGATTTTTTCTGCTCTTTCGTCCACGGTTACAAGAACGTTATTATTCAAAAGTTGATCCTTTACCTTATTAGCATATTCATGGTACTTCTCTGAAATTGGAAGAATTCTAACCTGCTCTGGACATAACCAAGTAGGGAACATGCCAGCGTATTTTTCAATTAACCATGCCAATGTTCTCTCATAACAACCAATACTAGTTCTATGAATAATATATGGACGCTTCTTTTCTCCGCCTGCATCTATATAAGTCATGTCAAAGCGTTCAGCCAGTACAAAGTCCAATTGGAGTGTAATCATAGTGTCTTCTTTTCCATATACATTCTTTGCTTGAATGTCTAGTTTAGGTCCGTAAAATGCGGCATCACCTTCCGATTCAGTGAATATAACACCATTCTTTACAAGCATTTCCCTCATTTTATCTTGCATGTTCTCCCAGTCTTCTTCATTACCAAGATACTTTTCCTTATTATTAGGATCCCATTTGGATAGACGGTAGGTAACATCGCCATCAAGGCCTAAAGTTTTTAAGCAATACATAGCAAGGTCTAAGCATGCTGCAAATTCTTCCTCTACCTGTTCAGGTGTTACAATCAGATGACCCTCTGAAATTGTAAACTGTCTGACTCTGGTAAGGCCATGCATTTCACCGGATTCCTCATTCCTAAATAAAGTCGAGGTCTCGCCATAGCGACAAGGAAGGTCACGGTAGCTTTTGGGAGTCTGCTTATATACATAATACTGGAAAGGACAAGTCATGGGACGAAGTGCAAAAACTTCTGAATTCTCTTTTTCTTCATCCCCTATAATAAACATACCCTCTTTATAGACATTCCAATGGTCAGATATGATATATAGGTCTTTCTTTGCCATTAATGGAGTTTTAGTTCTCATATAGCCCCTACGTTCCTCTTCGTCCTCTATCCACCTCTGTAGGGTCTGTATAATCTTTGCACCCTTAGGCATAAGTAGGGGGAGGCCCTGTCCAACAACGTCAACAGTTGCAAATATACCCATCTCTCGACCCAACTTATTATGGTCTCTCTTCTTTATATCTTCTAGGTGGTCAAGATGTGCTTGTAAATCAGCATTCTTTGTATATGCTGTTCCATATACCCTAGTAAGCATCTTATTCTTCTCTGACCCTCTCCAGTAAGCACCTGATGAGGAAATCAACTTAAAGGCTTTAACTTGCTTGGTGGTCATTAGATGTGGTCCTGCACAAAGATCTACAAAATCACCCTGCTGATAGAAGGAGATTATCTCATCCTCAGGTAAGTCCTCAATCAATTCAACCTTGTAAGGCTCATTCTTTTCCTTCATTAAAGCAATAGCCTCTTGTCTTGGGAGAGTAAAGCTTACTAACTCATGTCCCTCTTTTATGATTTTCTTCATTTCCTTTTCTAACTCATCAAGGGCAGCCCTATCTAAGGGTGCAATGTCAAAATCATAATAAAATCCGTTCTCAATAGCTGGTCCTATAGCTAGCTTTGCATCAGGATATAATCTTTTAACAGCCTGTGCTAGTATATGGGATGCAGTATGGCGATATGCTTCCTTACCCTCATCGCTATCAAAAGTCAAAATGTTTAGTTCACAATCCTTATCAACTATAGTACGAAGATCCACCACTTGATCATTTATTTGAGCCGCACAAGCAACTCTAGCAAGACCTTCACTGATATCCTTTGCTATTTCATATACGGACATCTTGTCTTGATACTCTTTTACAGAGCCATCCTTTAAAGTGATTTTCATATAATAAAACTCCTTTCAACAATATAAAATATAGCCAACTTATCTGGCTAATAAAAAAAACGCCTCTTTCGATTTTAATATAAATCGAAAGGGACGAGCATATTAATAAGTCGCGGTTCCACCCTTGTTGATGCATATAGCACCCACTTAATTAGATTATAACGGAATCACCGGACCGGATTAGGGCCACTCCGAGGTAGTCTTCCTATGCTTCCGAATAAGATACTTCCACCAAATGTATCTCTCTCTTTAGACATCCACATAGTACTGGTCTCATCAACGTGTTAAATAATATTTATTATGATATATTATTACAAGTAATTGAACTTAATTATAGCACTCTAGAATACAATGTCAAGAATAAAATATTTAAGATCAAGTAAATCGGATAATTCTTTAAAGCAATAAGTTTGAATTATCAAATCTATAAAGACTTAAAAAGGCTAATAAGGTCTTACAAAACCTTATTAGCCCATAATAACAGTTTTATTTTACATCTTTGATACTAAAGGATATTCTGCCCATCTTATCTTGTCCTAAGCAGACAACCTTTACCACATCTCCCAAGGTAAGTACATCTTCCACTCGGTCAATTCTCTGTTTTGAAATCTTAGAAATATGAACCATTCCCTCTTTGCCAGGAGCAAATTCTATGAAGGCACCAAATTCTTTAATGCTTATAACCTTACCTACATAGGTTTTACCCTGTTCAAATTCAGTTACGATCATTTCTATAATTTCTACTGCCTTTGCAATGCTTTCCTTATCCACTCCGCAGACAGATACAGCACCTTCATCTGTAATATCTATCTTAACTCCAGTCTGTTCAATAATTGCATTGATAGTCTTTCCTCTTTGACCTACTACTTCACCAATCTTAGCTGGATCTATCTTAATCTGTACAATCTTAGGTGAATAAGGTCCTACCTCTGGTCTAGGCTCAGCTATAGCAGGAATCATAACTTCATCAAGAATAAAAGTTCTTGCTTCCTTGGTTCTAGCAATAGCTTGCTCTATAATATCCCTAGTCAATCCATTAATCTTAATATCCATTTGTATAGCTGTTATTCCCTTATGGGTACCTGCTACCTTAAAGTCCATATCTCCGAAGAAATCCTCTAGACCTTGAATATCTGTAAGGATAATATAATCATCATCAGAATCTCCAGTAACAAGCCCAACTGATATTCCAGCAACTGGTGCCTTAATAGGAACACCTGCAGCCATTAAGGATAGGGTGGATGCACAGATACTTCCCTGTGATGTTGATCCGTTAGATTCTAAAACCTCTGATACAGTACGAATAGCATATGGGAATTCATCCTCTGAAGGAAGTACAGGTACCAATGCCTTCTCAGCTAAAGCACCATGACCAATCTCACGTCTTCCTGGACCTCTTGAAGGTCTAGTCTCACCTACTGAATAGGAAGGGAAATTATAGTGATGCATATATCGCTTTGCTGTCTCATTCTCGTCAATACCATCAAGTCTTTGTATCTCAGCCAAAGCACCTAGGGTAGTAATTGTTAATACTTGAGTTTGACCACGGGTAAACATACCAGAACCATGGGTTCTAGGTAGAATGTCAATCTCAGCAGTTAACTTTCTAATTTCATCAATTTTTCTACCATCAGGACGCTTCTTATCATTTAATATCATCTTGCGAACGGTATTTTTCTGGAACTGATATATAGCTTCATCAAGGAAAGGAAGCCATTCCTCCTGTTCCTCTTCATATCTAGCTAAAAGCTTTTCTTTAATCTCACCTATATTAGCTTCTCTTACCTGCTTTACATCAGTGAATACAGCCTTCTCCATACCCTCAGGGGTAATAAAGTTAACCATATCCTCATATAATCCTTCAGGAAGCTCTGCCTTAGTATAATCATGCTTCTCCTTACCACAATCTGCAACGATTTTATTAATAAATTCAATAATTGTTTTGTTAAGGTCATGGGCAGCAAATATTGCTTCAATCATCTTATCTTCAGGTACTTCATTAGCTGAAGCTTCGATCATAACGATCTTTTCCATGGTAGAAGCTACGGTAAGAGCCATTTCTGACTTCTCTCTCTGCTCTGAGTTAGGATTATATACAAACTCACCATCAATTAAACCAACTATAGTAGAAGCAATTGGTCCATCAAAAGGTATATCTGATATAGAGGTTGCAATAGATGAGCCAAGCATAGCAGTAATCTCTGGTGGGCAGTCCTGATCTACGCAAAGCACAAGGTTATTTAAAGATACATCATTTCTGTAATCATCAGGAAATAAAGGTCTCATAGGACGGTCAATAACACGTGATGTAAGAATTGAATTCTCTGAAGGTCTTCCTTCTCGCTTAATAAAGCCTCCGGGTATCTTACCTACAGCATAAAGTTTCTCTTCATACTCAACACTTAGGGGGAAGAAATCTATCCCTTCCCTAGGCTTGTCCGATGCAGTTGCAGTAGATAATACTACCGTATCACCATAATGCATCAAAACAGCTCCGTTAGCCTGTGCAGCCATTCTTCCAACATCAACAGTAAGTGTTCTGCCAGCAAGTTCCATTGAATAACTTTTGAACATAAATATTTCTCCTTTTTTTATATGATTTGAAAGAGTCAGAGGAACCGAAACAACTGAAAAAATTACTGATTCCTTAACCAATAAGCTTTTCAGAAGTCTCGGAATGTCCTCTCATGACTCTAACTATAATATTATACCATTATTATTGCCATTATGCTACAAAAATTTTCCTTAAGACATAATATGTATATTATAGCTAGTTACAAAAAAGCCGCTTCGCTATAAAACTATAACGAAACAGCTTTTATAATATCTAATCTAATTATTTTCTTAAGCCTAAACGTTCAATCAGGTCACGATAGCCCATGATATCGGTCTTCTTAAGATACTCCAATAATCCTCTTCTTTGTCCAACCATCTTAAGAAGTCCTCTTCTTGAGTGATGGTCCTTCTTGTTACTCTTTAAATGCTCTGTTAATTCAGTAATTCTTTCTGTTAACAATGCAATCTGAACCTCTGGTGAACCAGTATCTTCTGGTGTTCTACCGTATTGCTTAATAATCTCTGCTTTTCTTTCTTTACTAATCATAATAATTCCTCCATTAATATTAATCGCCTAATACCAAGAAAAGGTCGGAGTCTCCTTAATCTGAGTATTGGCTAAACAATTTACAACAATCATATTAACACATAATAATACTATTTACAACAGAAAAATTATATTTTGAAATACCTTCTTCCAAAGGCAAAATCATCTTCCATTTTATTTTTCAATTCCTCAATAGTATCAAACTTTATTTCTGGCCTTACATAGGTTAATAGTTCAACAATAATATCATGATCATATAAGTCTCCATCATAATCATAAATATATGTCTCAACGCTTTTTATACTATCATCAGAAACGGTAGGCCTGTAACCAATATTAGTCATGCCAGGATATGATAATCCATCGATTATAGTCCTAGATGCATATACTCCACAAGGGGGAAGTAATTTATTGGTAGGAGGTATCAAATTAGTAGTTGGCATACCAAGAGTTCTACCAATTTTTCTCCCATGAAGAACCTTACCATAGATATAATAAGGGTTGCCAAGCATGGCACTAACTTCCTCCATATTGCCATTAGCAAGCTCTGTTCGTATTGCAGAGCTACTTATAACAATATCACCCCTCATTTTCTTTTCAAAGGAAATAAGCTTAAAGTCATAGACCTTCTCCATCTCTTTAAGCATGGTTACGCTACCTCTTCTATTGCGACCGAATCTAAAATCATTTCCAACTACAATTACCTTGGCATCAAGTCTTTTCACAAGTATTTCCCTAATAAAATCCTCGGCTTCAATATTCTTTGTCTCATGGGTAAAGGGATATGATATAAGTACATCAAGTCCAAAATCTGAAAGCTTACGAATCTTTTCTTCTTCAGTAAAAATTAATTTGAACTCATTATCAGAAAAAAGATTATAGGGATGATATAAAAATGTAAACATAACACTTGTATTGTCTTGATTTTTTAAGGATAAAACCTCATTAATAAGTACTTGATGACCCAGATGAAGACCATCAAATTTACCTAAGGTTACTATAGTGTTTTTTAATTTAAAATCTTTATCTCCGGTTATATATTCCATAAAAAAACCTTGCCCTTCTAAGAAGCCAATATTATATAAACATTTTCTTAACTCTAAATCTTCTTTCCTGACTATCATAGGTGTAGATTGCAACAAAGGAACCTAGAGAGTCATATACCCTAACTAATAAGCCGTCATTTGCTGGCAGTAAATCTTTGTCTATAAGCTCCTGCCTATTTACTATATGGTCTTCCTTAAAAGTATTACCATTATAAATTAATTTATTGTAATCATCGCTTACAATCACACTAGGATAGTCTAAAAACATATGGTCTATTTTTATTATATGTTCATTAATTGATCCGTCTTTAAGATATTCCTCTAACTGGTCTAAACGTATGGAGTCTGAAATGTTAAATCCACCAACTCTAGTTCGGAGTAAGCTTTTCATTACTCCTCCACAACCAAGGACCTCTCCTATATCATGGAGAAGGGTCCGTATATAGGTCCCCTTTCCACAATCCACAACTAGTCTTGTCTCATTTTCCTTTGGGTCATGATCAAGAATCCTAATATCATATATGCTTACTCTACGTGGCTTTCTTTCAATTACTTTACCCTGCCTAGCAAGTTCATATAGCCTTTTTCCATTTACCTTAATAGCAGAATACATAGGAGGAAGCTGATCATATCCACCTATAAAACCCTTGCTTGCTTGTCTTGTTTTTTCTAAATCAACATCAACCAAGGACTCACTTATAATATTACCGGTTATATCCTGGGTGTCTGTAACTATTCCAAGCTTTAGGACCGCCTCGTAAGTTTTATCCTTATCAACGATTAAATCAACTAGCTTGGTAGCCTTGCCAATACAAATAGGTAATACACCTTCAGCATCAGGATCAAGGGTTCCAGTATGTCCTATTTTTTTAATCTTTAATATACCCCTCATTTTAGCTACTACATCATGAGAGGTATAACCTTTTTCTTTATATATATTTATAATTCCATTAATCAATATTGTTAGCTCCGTTTGTCACTTAACTCTTGTTCAATATAAGGTGTTAGACTATTAACTACGTCATCTACGCTACCATTAATGGTGCAACCCGCAGCCTTAACATGTCCTCCACCTCCAAAAATATAGGCTATCTTACTGACATCAACTATACCATTAGATCTTAGACTTATCTTATACTCATTAGTATCTAGTTCATATATAAATATGGCAACTTCACAGCCTTTTACAGTCCGAAGTTGATCAATAATACCATCCAAATCAGTGAAGGAGGCATTATAAGACTCCAAGGTCTTAAGACTGATACAGGAAAAAACAATCTTACCTGCTAAAAACAGTCTACTATCCATCAAACAACGGCCTAAAATCTGTAACTGGGTATATGTTCTTTGGATAAAAGTCTCTTCAATTAATTGGGTAAAATCGATACCCTTGCTAATTAAATCAGCTGCTATCTCCATGGTCTTACCTGAAGTACTAGAGTGTCTAAAAATACCTGTGTCATGTACAATGCCTACATAAAGACTCTTTGCTATCTCCTGAGTAATCAACTTCTTATTCAATAAATTATAAAGAACCTCACAGGTAGAGGAAGCATTGGCTTCCACATGATTTATATCTGCAAAATTATCGTTGGTTATATGATGATCTATACATATAGTTCTTTTTGCAGACTTAAAATACTTAATTGAATCTCCGATTCTATCCAAACTACTGCTATCCAATAAAATGCACACATCATAGGTTTCATTATAGTCTAGAGGGTGCCTTATTATATCAGTCCCAGTAAGAATATTGAATTCCTTACCATGTGGCTCCAGATAAACATCTATCTGTGATAAAGATAATTCATTTTTATTTAGGATCAAGTACTGATATAAGGCAGTACATGAACCGATACAATCCCCATCCGGTCTTATATGACCAGTGATCGCTATCTTTTTTGCAGCTCTAAGCTCTCTTTCTATAGCTTCTACAGTAAAAATGCCCATTAATTAATATCCTTTCGTACTTATAAATCTTAACTTGTATGATTATTCGGATTCCTCTTCTAAATTCTCCATAGGTTGATTTGAGGAATTAGAATTAATCTCATCGATATATCTTGACATATTTACTCCATATTCGATGGAATTATCTAATACGAAGTTAAGCTCTGGGGTTTTTCTTAAGTTCAAGGTTTTGGCTAATTGGCCACGCATGAAGGATGCTGCACTTTCTAATCCCTTAAGGGTATCATTTTTCTCTTGTTCATCTCCCATAACGCTTATATAAACCTTTGCGGTTTTTAAGTCAGGAGCCACATCAACCGCAACTACGGTTGTCATTTGATGAATCCTTGGGTCCTTAATCTCTCTGTTGATTAATATACTTAGCTCTTTTTTTACTTCAGCATTTATTCTAGTATTCTTTATACTGTTTTTTCTCATTTACAACCTCCTATCATGTCACCTAGTGGTAATCCAATTATTGATGAAAGTTTATCTTGGAACCTCAGTCATAATATAGAACTCGACCTTATCTTCTTCTTTTACTTCATTGAATTTTTCAAAAACAAGACCACATTCGTAACCACTAGCAACTTCCTTAACATCATCCTGGAACCTCTTAAGTGAACCTAGGTTACCTTCATGTATGAGTTTATCACCTCTTGTAATACGTACCTTACAGCCTCTAACAATCTTGCCATCAAGTACATATGAGCCTGCTATAGTTCCTACTCCAGAGGCTTTAAATATCTGACGAACTTCAGCATGACCAATGATCTTTTCCTCATATATAGGATCAAGAAGCCCCTTCATAGCTGCTTCCACATCATTGATAGCATTATATATTACGCTGTATAGCTTTATGTCAACTTTCTCATTATCTGCTATTTCCTTAGCTCTATTATCAGGCTTAACATTAAATCCAATAATAATACCATTGGAGGTACTAGCTAGTATCACGTCAGACTCATTAATGGCTCCAACTCCACCATGAATAATTCTTACAGCCACCTCATCATTACTTAATTTGAGTAGGCTTTGTTTCATAGCCTCCACAGAACCCTGTACATCGGCTTTAATAATTAAGTTTAGTTCTTTAATATTTCCAGCCTGGATCTGTGAGAACAAGCCATCTAATGATAACTTTGCTTTTGTATCTGCTATGAGTTTTTCCTTGCCTTGAGTAATAAATGCCTCAGCAATTGTTCTGGCTTCCTTTTCACTCTCTGTTGACATGAAGATTTCACCAACATCAGGAACAGAGTTTAGTCCTAGTATTTCTACAGGTGTAGAAGGTGTTGCAACCTTAACTCTTCTGCCCTTGTCGTCTATCATAGCACGTACCTTACCGTAGGATGAACCCACAGTTATATTATCTCCAATATATAAGGTACCCTTTTGCACTAAAATAGTAGCTACAGGTCCTCTACCCCTATCAAGCTCAGCCTCTATAACAAGACCTCTTGCAGTACGGTCGGGATTAGCTTTTAATTCTTCCATCTCTGCAGTTAAAAGGACCATTTCTAGAAGTTGCTCAACACCTTCCTTAGTATGGGCAGATACAGGAACAAATATTGTATCTCCTCCCCAGTCCTCTGCAATTAACCCATGCTCTGTAAGCTCTTGCTTTACTCGCTCTACATTAGCACTTGGCTTATCTATCTTATTAATAGCAACTATTATCTGTACTTCTGCAGCCTTAGCATGACTAATGGCCTCAACTGTTTGAGGCATAACTCCGTCATCTGCGGCAACTACAAGGATTGCTATGTCTGTTGCCTTTGCTCCTCTCATACGCATAGAGGTGAACGCTTCATGTCCTGGTGTATCTAAGAAGGTTATCTTCTCACCTTTGATTTCTACCATATAGGCACCAATATGCTGTGTAATACCACCAGCTTCCCTAGAGGTAACATCTGCATGCCTTATAGCATCAAGAAGAGATGTCTTACCATGGTCAACGTGACCCATGACACAGACAACAGGAGGACGCTTTTTCATAGTTGTTGGATCTTCCTCTTCCTCTTTTAGTAGCTCCTCAACTTCATTAATTATTACTTCCTTCTCACATATAATATCATATTCTAAGGCTATTTCTTCAGCCTCTTCAAAGGTTACTTCCTGGTTAATGGTTACAACCTTTCCTGCAAGGAATAACTTTTTAATTAAGGCAGAACCAGGCATTCTCATTTTGTCTGCCAATTCCTTAATGGTTAATATCTCAGGAAGGGTAATCACTTTTATTTCTTCCTTTTCCACTACAACTGGCTTAGGTTTAATAAACTGTCCTTTTTTAGGAGCTATCTTACTTAAATCTTCATTTTGTGTTGTGTTTTTATCTTTGTAAAGTCTATCTTTATTCATCCTGTCCCTATTTCTCTTATTATTAAAGTCGTTTTTCTCAGCCACCTTTTGGGCAAGAATCTGTTGATCAAAATTCTTTCTAT
Organism: Clostridiales bacterium; assembly: GCA_012518975.1. Taxonomy (GTDB): domain Bacteria; phylum Bacillota; class Clostridia; order Lachnospirales; family Lachnospiraceae; genus Mobilitalea. Next base: position 3,442 of record JAAYRC010000187.1, on the reverse strand, counting down.
CACTTGGTCTTTGGTTTGCAGGTCCTCTCCTATTACCCTGAGTTCTTGCTCCATATGTTGGCCTATTGTCCTCATCCTTATTAAAGTTATCATAAGGGCGGGAATTATAACCACCTCTTTGACCTACTCCTTGATTGCCAGAAGGTCTAGGAGAATTATATCCTCCTGGTCTATTACCAGCTGGTCTTTGACCCTGACCCTGTCCCTGCCTCTGATCTGAACCATACCTGTTCTGACCTGGTGTTCTTTGATTATCTTGATAGCCTTGACCTTGACGAACGCCCCCCTGATATCCTGGTCTCGGCCTCCTACCATCTTGTTGTTGTGGGCGACCAGGCTGTCCTTGCTGACGTCCCTGATAATCTGGTCTAGCTGTTCCTTGTGGTCTATTAGCAGATGATTGATATTGACCTTGACCCCTATAATCACCCTGTGGCCTTGGCTGCCTTGGACCATCTGGTCTTTGACCCTGACCCTGCCTCTGATCTGAACCATATCTGTTCTGACCTGGTGTTCTTTGATTATCTTGATAGCCTTGACCTTGACGAGTGCCTCCCTGGTATCCTGGCCTTGACTGTCTTGGACCATCTGGTCTTTGACCTCCTGGTCTGCCTGCTGATTGACCCTGGGATTGTCCTTGGTTTTGACCTGGCATCTGACCTCTGGGTCCTCCTTGAGGCCTTGCTTGCCTTGGACCATCTGGTCTTTGACTACTCGGCTTAAGAGGTCCCTGACCTGCTTCAACTTCCTTAGGTCTGGAAGTTAATTCCTTACCCATCTCACTACTATGACTTGCCACACGCGGCTTATTAGCTGCAGGAGTTTCGGAAGTTTTCTTTACTGAAGGAGTAAAATGCTCCATAACAGTCTTTAATTCATTGGCTTCAAGATTACTGCTATGAGTCTTCTTAACGCCCATGTTTTTTTCAAGGAATTTCTGAATATCCTTACTCTCAATATTCCTATTGTATTTTTCATTTATTAGATTTTTAGCTTCAAATATTTTCATTTTTTTTGCCATACTTACTACCTCCGTTAATCTCACTACATCATTTTAAGTTGCTTATCTATCGCGTCTGCCAAGCCTTTGTCAAGTAATGCCAAAGAAGCTCGAATTTCTTTTCCGGTCCAGTGGCCTAATTCGGTTTTTAATCCAAAAAAATATATTGGAACCTTATAATAGGTACACATATTAGTAAACATTTTCTTAGTATTATTCGATGCATCTTCAGCAACTATTACTAAGGCTGCTTTGTGCTCTTTCACCGCCTTTTCTGTTAAAAATTCTCCACTAGCTATGTTATTGGATTTTTGAGCAATACCAATAAGGCTAAATACCTTTTTTGATGCTAGATTCAATCGATACCAACTCCTTCTCTAATGTATCAAGCAAGTGTCCAGGTATCGCCATCTTTAATGAACGTTCCAACCCTCTTGATTTAATTGCCTTTTTCATACAATCAACCGAACAGCAAATATAAGCCCCCCTGCCATTCTTTTTTCCTGTTACATCTATGACAATCTCATCCTCAGGAGTCCGTAATACTCTAATCAACTCTTTCTTTGGTTTTGACTCACCACATCCAGTGCACAATCTTAATGGTATTTTTTTTGCCATCCATAATCACTTCCTTAATATTCCACGTATTGAGACTCACTCTTTATATCAATCTTATAACCTGTCAGCTTTGCAGCAAGCCTTGCGTTCTGTCCTTCTTTACCAATGGCTAGAGATAATTGATAATCAGGAACAATAACTCTTGCACTTTTTTCTTGCTCATCAACCATAACAGAAACCACCTTAGCAGGACTTAAGGCATTTTCTATCAGCTGCGCTGGATCGTCACTCCAATTGATAATATCTATCTTTTCATCCCTTAATTCATATACAATTGTATTGACTCTTGCACCATTTAGGCCTACACAGGCACCAACAGCATCTACATTAGGATTGTTGCTCCATACTGCCATCTTTGTTCTTGAGCCAGCCTCTCTTGCTATGCTCATAATCTCCACAGTACCATCCTGAATCTCTGTAACCTCTGCTTCAAACAAACGCTTAACTAACTCCGGATGAGTTCTAGAAACTAAAACACGTGGACCCTTAGGTGTATCCTTAACCTCAAGTACATATAACTTAATACGGTCAGTAGGTCGAAATATCTCTCCCCTAATCTGCTCATTTTCATTAAGGATAGCATCAACCTTACCAAGATTTATACTAACATTATTTCCTACATATCGTTGTACAATACCTGTTACAATATCTCTTTCCTTACTACTATACTGCTGATAAAGAACCTTTCTTTCCTCTTCACGGATCTTTTGAACCACCACTTGCTTTGCCTTCTGTGCAGCGATTCTACCAAAATTCTTAGGAGTAACCTCGACACTTATAAAATCCTCTAGTTCAGCATTAATATCCTTCATCTTGGCTTGTGCAAGACTTATCTGCATAACGGGATCTGTCACTTCCTCTACTACTTCTTTCATGGCATAGACATTAACCTTACCAGTATCTCTATCAATATTCACCTTTATATTATCAGCCCTGCCAAAATTATTTTTACAAGCAGCAACTAATGAGTTTTCAAGTGCTTCTAATAAGATATCCTTACTAATATCTTTTTCCTTCTCAATCTGGTTTAAAGCGTCAATCAGTTCCCTATTCGCATTCATCCACCTATTCTCCCTTCAAAAATTACAAACATTCAATACATTACAAGGGAGAATTTCTCCCTTTCAAAAAATCAAACTTTCAATAAATTACAAACTATAAATAAACTATATTATATCATTAAAACTCAAAAGTTAATCTAGCTATAGCAATGTTGTTTCTTGGAATTTCCATCTGTGACTGATCATCAATTTGAATAATCAACGTATCCGAATTAAAATCTGTTAATATTCCAACCCATTCCTTTTGCTTATCAATTGCCTTATAAAGTTTTATCTCAACTTCTTCACCAATACTACGTTCAAAATGCTTATCCTTTTTTAGCTGTCTACCAAGACCTGGCGAGCTTACCTCAAGAATATAAGAATCTGAAATAAAATCCTCTTTATCCAACAAGTCACTAAGCTCTCTACTCACTAACTCACAATCATCCAAGGTGATTCCATCTTCTTTGTCAATATAGGCCCGTAGAAACCAGTTGCCAGCTTCCTTTACATACTCCACATCGTACAATTCAAAATTATTGGCCTGCAAGATATCTTCTAATAATTTTTCAGTTTTTTGCTCATATACTTGGTGTTTCGCCATCTCATACCCTCTTTCTTGTTTAAAGCAAACTGTCAAAAGTAGCTAATAATAGGTGTTCACAAAACATAGGAGTGGACTTGCGTCCACTCCCAAAATAGTCTTATCCTTTAAGGTATATGTTATTATATCAAATTTAGGTAATAATTGCAAGCAATGTTTTTTTATAATTTAATCCAG
>JAAYRC010000034.1 GCA_012518975.1 Clostridiales bacterium | reverse complement strand
GTCAACAATGCCATGGCAACACTGGCTAATAAGGGACTTGTTATCAACGAAAAATACAAAGAGGTCCTATTAACCTCTGCTGGTCTAAAGCAGGCTAAAATGACCTCTAAAAAACATAACACCTTATTAGATTTCTTTACTAAAATACTAAAAGTTAATGAAGATATTGCTGATAAGGATGCTTGTAGTATAGAGCATGTAATCAGCAATGATACCATCAATGCTATGCAAGAATATCTAAACAATATTAAATCTATCAATTCCTAACTTAAGCGATTCCTAAACTCATAAATAAGTGTGCCATTTGATTGATCAATCCCGCAACAAGAAAGGCACTTATAAATGTAGATACACCAATGGTTACTGCCACCTTTGCATTGAACTCCTTCGATAAAATACCAAACACTGATAAGCATGGTAAGTACAAAAGAGCCACGGTCCCCCCTACAAATGCTTGTAGTGCTGTCAAACCTTCTATAGCTAATAAGGGTGCTACTGCCATCTCACGACGGACTACCCCTAGAATTAAAGCAATAACCGCTTCCTTAGGTAGCCCAAGCCAACCACTAACTATTGGCTCCAAATATACAGCTATAGAATCTAAGAGTCCTGTTTCCTTTAACAAGGCTGCAATAATAATTGAAATAAGCATTGGCACCTCAGCTTCAACCAGAAAATGCTTCATTCTAATCATTAGCTTCTTCCCATAGGCCTTGCCATTAGGTAGCAATAAATTCGGAATCTCAATAACCATAGGGTCTATTGTTCCCTTCAACCTACGACTTAAAACAGAAGATACAATAGCCATAACTGCTAATGAAAGAAGAATCATTAATACTAATAATATAGGTGAAAAACCTGCAAATAAACTAATCAAAGCTCCGGTCTGGGAAATGCATGGTACAGCAAAACATACAACTGTAGATACAATCAACCGTTCTTTTTTTGTGGTTGCTACTCTTGAACCTATTATAGCTGGTACCGCACAACCATATCCCATAAGAATAGTAATTATACTACCACCCTGAATACCCATCTTACGCATTATATTATCAAATAGGACACTTAGTCGAGGTAATATACCAGAATCCTCTAAAAAGGAAAATACTATGTAAAACAAAAATACATATGGTAGGATTAAGGCAATAATCCATTCAAAACCAATAACAAATATCCCATACTCACCGATTAGGACATTTAACAAGATGCCCTCCGGTATAAAAGATTGTAAAATCGACTTAAAAAAAGGAACTAGTATATTGTTCACCAATGGTAGGAGTAAGCCTTCCCTCAGGACCTCTCCACCGCCAACAACAGCCGCCAAGGATATCATGATTATAAACAAAGCTATTGGAATCCCTGGCCAGGGCTTTAGCATATTATTTCCTAGTCTATCTATAAAGCTTAGCTTACCATCTACATTCTTCCTAACCCTCTTAGCTATCTCTCTAGCCCTATCCCATGAGTCCCCTTCTCTCCTGTTAGAAGCAGGGCAGGAGGCACACTTGTTACAGGCCCCATGTCCGCCTTTAATAAGCTTATATAATTCTTCCTTCAGCCTATCAAACCCTTCACCCTTTACAGCTACTGTAGCTATGACTGGTGCTCCCAATTCTTTTGATAATAAATTCACATTAACGTCTACACCGTGCCTCTTAGCAACATCAACCATGTTCAAGGCATATACAATTGGGACATTATAATTTTGAAGCTCTAAACCAAGCTTTATATTTCTTTCCAAATTAGTTGCATCCAGTACACATAGTATTGCAACAGGTTTGCTATTCATAAATTGTACTGCAACTTCCTCAGCTTCAGAGGTAGCTTCCATAGAATATGTACCAGGTACATCTATTAAATTATAGGTTTCATCAGCCAATTTAAGCTTTCCCTCAGTATAGCTAACTGTTGTACCAGCAAAATTAGAACTAACTACACTAATACCTGTCATGTTTGAGAAAAAAACACTTTTTCCCACATTGGGATTACCCATTAAAAGAATTTTATTTGGCTTATCAAACACCTTTGTATCATAATTAACCTCATGACAACCGGACAAATCACTTACCCCCTCACCATAATCTTTTCTGCAATATCTTTACCAATTGCTATTTCACTGGATTCTACCTTAATTAATACTGGCCCTCCAAAGTGATGGGTCATCATTTTCTTTACACATGCATCCTTTACTATACCCAGACTTTTTAGAATACCAAGCTCTGGGGTATTGGTAATAATATAAGAAAGATTATCAGAGGCATAATATATACTATTAGACCTTTCAGTCTTGTGTTTTTTCTTCAATTTGCTTCTCTCCTTATTTACAAAATTATTAATATATTAAATCCATAAAAGTTAGTTGTCTCTAACACTTATATATATAAATAGCACATAGTGACTTCTATGTCAATAAAATAACGATAGTTTTTGAAAATAATTATCATTATCTTGCAGTATTATATGCTAAACATGCCATCAAATGACCTAGAAATCAAAATAATATTGTCTTCCTTTATAATATATACTTAATTATATTATCCTAAAATAATAATTTGTAGTCTGTTAGCCATTAATTCTTAAAAAAGAAGCTTTGCATATAAAAGAATTTTTACTTACAATATCAGCAAGCTTTATAACTATTAAGTTAAGAATCTTTATAAACCAGTTTTTGTCTTTTAGTTAGAATGTTCTTGCAAAAAATAGTATCATTTGCTCTTTTAATTAATCCTTAAATTTACTCTTATTATTCTAACCTTTTTTTAACTTGATTTTCTTATTAATACATAATAAACTAATTAATGTAGGTGGTTAACAATTAACATCAAATTGATATTAATTAAGAATGATTAACCCAGAAAATGAACAGTACATAAGGAGGGATTATATTATGGGAATTTTAACAAGATTTAAAGACATTATGTCCAGTAACATCAACGCACTATTAGATAAGGCTGAGAATCCTGAGAAAATGATAGATCAGTGCCTAAGGAATCTAAACTCTGACCTTGGCAAGGTTAAATCAGAAACCGCAGCAATTATGGCTGAGGAACAGAGAGCTAAGAGAGCATTAGATGAATGCCTTGCAGAAATTGAGAAAATGCAGACCTTTGCAGTAAAAGCATTAGAGGCTAATAACGAAAATGATGCTCGTAAGTTCTTAGAGCAAAAAGCTTCATTAACTTCTAAGCAGGCAGGACTTCAAGAAGCGTATGACCTTGCCCATACAAATGCTACTCATATGAGAGAAATGCACGATAAGCTTGTATCAGATATCGGAGAACTTGAATCAAGAAAGGATATGATTAAGGGTAAACTTGCAGTCGCAAAAACCCAAGAACGCCTCAATAAGATTGGTTCCTCAGTTGCCAGTGCCAATAATTCAATTTCAAGCTTTGAAAAATATGAAGATATGGCAGATAAGGCTCTTGACAAAGCAAATGCTATGGCTGAGCTTAACCGCTCATCCACAGATAATACTATTAAAGACCTAACCAAGAAATACACTACAGATGCATCAGTGGATGATGAGCTGGCAGCATTAAAAGCTAGTTTAAATAAATAGTCTAATTAAATGTCCGCCAAATAGAAGTTTAGCTTCCCTGTTTGCGGACATTTATCTTATTAGATTTTTTATCTAATAGGACGAATTATCCTATTAGATAATACAAATAATTCTATTATAAGGTGGGAAAGAGACTATGGTAACACAGTATAAGTGCTCCAATTGTGGAGACAACATGGTATATGATACAATTTCAGGAGCCCTAAAATGTCATAGCTGTGGACGTGAGGATAATATAGAGCAAATGGCCCGGCAGCATAATTTAGATGATTCACTAGATGGTATGAACAAAGAGGATAAAGAGGCTGCTTTAAAATCATTTAACAAAGACTATTCTGATCCATTTAATGAAGATGAGCCATCTAGCCACTCTACCTTCGTAGAGGATGAGGTAGCTGAATATAATTGCAATAACTGTGGAGCTAATATAATTACAGACAAGCAAACAACTGCAACCAAATGTAGCTTTTGTGGAGCCGCAGTAGTTCTTAGTGACCGCCTAACTGGAAACCTTGCACCTAGCTATGTAATACCCTTTATGATAAGTAAAAGTCAGGCACAAGAAGCCTTTAAGAAGTGGTGTAAGAAGGGTCTTCTCACACCAAATGATTTTCGAGTTGCTGACCGAATCAAGGATATTACAGGCTTATATGTTCCCTTCTGGTTATTCGACCTCAATGGCAAGGGGGAGGTAAAGGCTACATGTACCAGAGTTCGCACATATACAAGAGGGGATTGGATTTATACAGAAACAAAATACTATCATGTATATCGTAAGGTCGATTTAAATTATAAAAGGATTCCCTGTGATGCTTCAAAGAAAATGGATGATAAAATGATGGATAGATTAGAACCCTATTCATACGCACGTCTTAATAGCTTTGAGATGCCTTATCTGGCAGGTTACATAGCTGAAAAATATGATTTTACTGATCAGGAATTACTACCTAGAGTAAAGACCCGTGCCAATTCCTATATAGACTCCTATATAAGGTCCACCATTACTGGTTATTCCTCTGTTCAAATTAATAGTAAGAATATTAATATAAGAAATAGAAAGGCAGATTATACCTTACTTCCAGTATGGTTAGTATGTTATGACTATAACCAGGCCGAGCACAACTTTGTAATGAATGGTCAGACCGGGAAAATAATAGGCAGACCCCCTATTAGTCGTGCAAAGATTGCTACATGGCTCCTTGGAATATCGGGACTTAGCTTTCTCCTACTTCGCCTAATTACATTCTTCCTAGGAGGTGATTTCTTATGGTAGTCTTAGGAAATAAGATAATAAAGAATAGTGGTAAATATTTGGTCTGTCTAATATTATTCATATCAATGATTCACCTTGTGTCAAGCAATAAATATATAAAAGATAATAAAGGATTAGCATACGCATCATCAAGTAAAAGCTCATCCACTGAATCAGATACAGATATTGACCGTGTTTATGATAAGGCTGGCCTCCTTAGCTCTGATGAAATTGAAAAACTTGAAGCCCTTAGTCGAGAAGAAGGGGAAGCATCCGGTCTAGAAATCATTATTTTAACCCATAACGATAAAAAATCCACCTATCCCGAAAAATATATCGAGGATTTTGAGGATCAACTACCTATAGGTGATAGGGTATATTTTTTATATGATGTCTATAGGGGAGAAATATTTATGGAAGGATATGGCCTTGCCGAAACCTATATCCATTCCAAGAGAATTGACACAATATTTGATAATGTAGAAGATGATCTAAGAGATGGTAAATACTACAGGGCTTTTAAGACCTATATTACCCTATCGGCAGCCTATATGGAAGATGATTCTGAATTAAACTTTGACCATGATTACATCTATGATAAACCACAAGATGATTTTGATCCTAATAATGAATACAGCTACGACGAATATGATTATGACCAGTACTACTCAAAAGAGGAACTTAGAAACCGAGATGGATCTAAAAAAGATAATATTTTGCTCAACTTTTGGGTCCAGCTGCTTATTTCTCTTTTAATTGGTGGTTTGGTTGTTGGTGTATTAGCCTATCAGTCAGGTGGAAAAATGACTGCAAGTGGTAAGGATTATCTAGATAGTAACAGTCCTGGACTTATAGGGAAAAGTGATATATATATTAGATCAACGGTCACTAAGAGGCGTAGACCAACTGAAAGCTCTTCTAGCGGAGGAAGCGGGAGAAGTAGAGGTGGCTATAGCTCAGGTGGCTTTAGAGGAGGTAGATCTAGCGGAGGACGCTCTCATAGCTCAGGCGGAAGAAGACTATAAATATTTAAATATACAAACAAGCCAAATTAGTCTATTATATAAATAATGAGAAAAATCTATAACAAGTATATCTTGGAGGTATGATATGGGACTTTTTAGAAGACAGTTAGCAAACGTAGTTGAGTGGAAGGAATTCCGCGAAGATATGATTTTTTACAAATGGAGCAATGAGGAAATAAAAAAGGGTAGCCGATTAATCATTCGACCCGGTCAGGATGCAATTTTCTTATATAATGGCAAGATCGAAGGTATATTTAAGGATGAGGGAGATTACGATATCGAATCTCAGATTATTCCCTTCCTATCAACCCTTAAAGGTTTCAAATTCGGATTTAACAGTGGAATGAGGGCAGAGGTCCTATTTATTAATACTAAAGAGTTTATAACCAAATGGGGCACACAAAACGCCATAAACATCCCAACCCCAGCCCTACCTGGAGGTTTACCCATCAGGGCTAATGGAACAGTGACCTTTAAAGTTGATGATTACATCAAGCTTATAGATAAGATTGCTGGTGTTAGACAAAGCTACTTTGTAGAGGATGTTAATCTTCGTATCCGGGCAATACTTGATCAGCTTCTAATGAAATGGATTACAAAAGAAGGCAAGGATATGTTCAATCTCCAAGCTAATTCCTTTGATATTTCTAATGGAATTAAGACCGATCTTGGGATGCAGCTATTTGATAGCGGCCTATCTATAACTGCCTTTAACATTATGAGCTTTAACTACCCTCAGGAAATTCAGAAAATGATAAACAAAAACGCATCTCATAGCATGGTTGGAGATGTAGGCCGTTATCAGCAGGTAGAAATGACCGATGGTATTGCATCAGGCAAGATAAAGAGTGGTGGCACTGCAGCAGATATGACTGGTATGATGATGGGAATGAATATAGCCAATCAAATGATGCAGAATATGAATCAACAAACAAGTCCTAGCAATCAAAACAGTAATACTCAAAACATGGGGACAAAGCCAAACTTCTGTCCTAATTGTGGCCAAAAAAGCGGAGAAGCTAATTTCTGCCCTAATTGCGGACAAAAACTAGCATAGTTTTAAAAGCCTTTTATTGATAACACATAGTACTATATTACAAAACAAGGTCCTAAAAAAGCCCTGTTGCAATAGATGCAGCAGGGCTTTTTTGATATATCATATATACTAAATTAAATCTTAAAGACTTCATCTTCCATAAGACGCTTGATTTTTTCATTTGCATCCTCTCTGCTATCACCCTTAACTCCAAAATAAAACTTTATCTTTGGCTCTGTACCTGAAGGTCTAATAGCACACCAGGCATCATCATTCATCTCATAATAAAGGACATCAGATTTTGGAAGTCCAGTAGCTGTAAGCTCTCCTGTCTGATTATCAGTTATTGTATCTGCCATGTAATCTCTGCATTTGAGAATCTGGTAATCTCCAGCATCCTTAGGTGGGTTTTTACGATAGCCATTCATAATAAATTTAATCTTTTCCATTCCTTCAATGCCTTTTAAGGTTACTGACACAGTTTCCTCTTTGTAATAACCATATTTCTTATAGATATTCTCCATCTGTTCATACAAACTAATACCCTGTGACTTATAATATGCAGCTGCTTCGCACAGAATCATAGCCGATACTATAGCATCCTTATCTCTGGAATGGGTACCTACTAGATAGCCATAGCTTTCTTCATATCCAAATATGAATTCATTAGACCCTGTTTCCTCAAATTGCTTGATTTTTTCTCCTATATATTTGAATCCTGTTAATACCTCTATAAGCTTTGCATTATATGCTTCTGCAATCCTATCAGCCATATTGCCTGTAACTATAGTCTTAATTAGGGCTGGGTTTTTGGAAAGTAATCCTTTAGCTGCCCTCTGAGAAAATACATACTCAGCAATTAGGGCCCCTGTCATGTTACCATTAAAAAGGACATAGTCACCCTTGCTATCCCTTACCTGTACTCCTAGACGATCAGCATCAGGATCAGTGGCCAGAATTATTTCCCCATTAACCTCGCTTGCCAGCTTCTTAGCAAGGGCAAATACCAAAGGGTCCTCTGGATTAGGATAACCAACTGTAGAAAATTCAGTATCAGGATGTTCTTGCTCCTCTACAATATAAAGGTTTTTAAAACCTAATTCATCAAGTATTCTTCGTGTAGGTATATTCCCAGAACCATGAAGAGGGGTATATACGATATTTAGTAGTTTTCCTTCCTCATCAATTTGATTAATAACTTGTTTTTTTAAGCTCTCTATGTACATTTCATCAATTTCTGGGCCTATAATCCTAAGTAGCCCATCCCTCATTGCATCTTCTCCCGACATGGTCTTTGCATGAGAAAAATCCTTAATTGCATTTACCTCACGGATAATCTCCACATCTTTAGGAGATGTAACCTGTGCCCCATCTTCCCAATAAACCTTATAACCGTTATATTCGGGTGGATTATGGCTAGCAGTTATCACTACTCCTGCTATACAGCCCAGTTCTCTGACTGCGAAAGATAACTCTGGCGTCGGCCTTAGAGAATCAAATAAATAAGCCTTTATATTGTTTGCTGCAAAGCATAGAGCAGTCTGTAGGGCAAACTGAGGAGACATTCTCCTAGAATCATATGCAATAGCAACACCCTTGCTTTCACCCTTCTGCTTTATTATATAGTTGGCAAGTCCCTGTGTAGCCCTTCTAACCGTATAGATATTCATACGATTAATACCAGCACCCAATATACCTCTTAGTCCACCAGTACCAAATTCAAGATCCTTATGGAATCTCTCCCTTATTTCCTTATCATTACCCTTTAGGGCTTCTAACTCTTTTCTAGTATCAACATCAAAATAAGGATTTGACAGCCATTCTTTATAATTTTCTAAATACTTCATCCCTTATACTCCTTAATAAATTATTATACTCACCTATATCTGATTTGAAAAGAGGAGCCTAGAGGCTCTCCCCCGCCCCTTCGCTCCTCTTCCCAATCAAAAGTACATACTTGGACTATTATAGATCATCGCTATAATCATCTTCATCTATGCCCTGTAAATTAAATTCTGTTTCAGTATAGTCACCGTCGTTATGGGTTTCCTCACCTTGGGATATATGAGCACTTGCATATAGGTTTTGAGAAGCTTCAACATGGCCTTCCTGATAGTTTCCACCCTCGTCATAACCTACATAATTCTGATATCCTTCTTGGTATCCAGCTTGATAGCCATCATAACCTTCTTGATAATACTCTCCTTCGTTATAGGAGCCCTCTGGATATTCAAATGTATCAAAGTCATCAGAATATCCTCCACCGTACATGTCATCAGACAAATACTCCTCCTGGATCTCAGTATCTAACTTAACAGAACGATATCTTTTCATACCAGTTCCAGCCGGAATCAGTTTTCCTATAATAACATTTTCCTTCAGTCCAATTAAGGGGTCAACTTTACCCTTAATTGCCGCCTCTGTCAATACCTTTGTTGTCTCCTGGAATGATGCAGCAGAAAGGAATGAATTAGTTGCCAGGGATGCCTTTGTAATACCAAGCATTACCTGCTTACCTTCTGCAGGCTCAAGTCCCTGTTCAAGCATTCTTTCATTTTCATCATTATATTCAAGGCTATCTACTAAGGCACCTGGTAAGAAGCTCGTATCACCATTGGACTCAATACGAATCTTTTTAAGCATTTGACGTACTATAACCTCAATATGCTTGTCATTTATCTCAACACCTTGTAAACGATACACTCTTTGAACCTCTTGTATCATATAGTCTTGAACAGCACGGACACCTTTTATCTTAAGTATATCATGAGGATTAACGCTACCTTCGGTCAGCTCATCACCAGCCTCAATAACATCTCCTTCTGAAACTTTTATTCTTGATCCGTAAGGGATAAGATAGGCTTTTGATTCCATGGTTTCACTATTTGTTACAACCACTTCTCTTTTCTTCTTTGTATCCTTAATTGATACTGTACCGCCAAATTCTGCTATAATTGCTAATCCCTTAGGTTTTCTGGCCTCAAACAACTCCTCAACACGGGGAAGACCCTGGGTAATATCATCACCAGCCACACCACCGGTATGGAAAGTACGCATAGTAAGCTGTGTTCCTGGCTCACCAATGGACTGGGCCGCTATTATACCTACTGCCTCACCAACCTGTACGGCTTCACCAGTAGCCATATTAGTACCATAGCATTTTGCACATACTCCCAAATGGGATTTACATGTCAAAATAGTACGTATCTTTACCCTATCTCTACCGGTTGCCATTATCTTAGCAGCACGATTAGGTGTAATCATATGATTAGCCTTAACAATAACATTGCCATCTGCGTCAGTTATAGTCTCTCCGGCATTTCTTCCTGTAATTCTCTCCTCAAGACCTTCTATAACCTCATTACCGTCTGTAAAGGCCTTTACAACCATACCAACAATTTCTTCTTGGTTTGCACAACAATCCAGTTCTCTGATAATTAAATCCTGGGCTACGTCAACCAGACGACGGGTAAGGTATCCTGAGTCAGCCGTTCTAAGAGCAGTATCTGAAAGACCCTTTCTTGCTCCATGGGCAGATATAAAGTACTCTAAAACATCAAGTCCCTCTCGAAGATTTGATTTGATTGGTAGCTCAATGGTACGACCTGATGTATCTGCCATCAAGCCACGCATACCTGCTAGCTGCTTAATCTGCTTATCAGAACCACGAGCACCTGAATCTGACATCATCCTAATATTATTGAAGCTATCTAGTCCGGAAAGCAGAGTATCGGTTAAGTGATTATCAGCTTCCTTCCAAGTATTGATAACAGCATTGTAACGTTCTTCCTCTGTCATCCTACCTCGTCTATACTCTCTTGTAATGTTTTCTATGGTTTCCTCGGCTTCAGATAAAATTTCCTTCTTTTCACTAGGAACCTTCATATCTGATATAGATACAGTAAAGGCTGCCTGTGTAGCATATTTATAACCTAGTGCCTTAACCGCATCCAGAAGCTCTGCTGTCTGTGTTGCACCATGTATATTAATACATCTTTCTAAAATTGGTTTAAGCTGTTTTTTCCCAACAAGGAAGTTGATCTCAAGCTCAAGGAAATTATCTGGATTACTACGGTCAACAAAACCTAGATCCTGAGGAATTATTTCATTGAAAATAAACCTTCCCAAAGTAGACCTAATTATACGTGATTCTACTAGACCCTCACTGTTAATTCCAGTCATTCTAACATCAATAGGCTCATGCAGTGTAATGGTCTTATTTTCATGGGATATTATTGCTTCATCAACATTTTTAAAGGAGGGAATTATCTCTGTGTAGTTCTTTTCTAATAGCCTTTCTACACTTGTTTTTATTTCCCTTTTTTCCTCTTTGTTTTCTTTGATAGTAACTTTAATTATATCGTTAATGGATATAAGTTTTTTCTCAAATGCCATTATTGCTTCATCAGGACTCTTAAAGGTCTGCACTACTGCAGATTCATTTTCCTTCTCAATGGTTAAATAATAAATACCAAGAACCATATCTTGTGAAGGAACAGTAACAGGAGCCCCATCTGATGGTTTTAATAAATTGTTTGGTGAAAGTAGAAGGAACCTACATTCTGCCTGTGCTTCCACTGATAAGGGTAAATGCACAGCCATTTGGTCACCATCAAAGTCTGCGTTATATGCAGTACATACCAAGGGGTGAAGCTTAATAGCCTTACCCTCTACAAGTACAGGCTCAAATGCCTGGATACCAAGTCTATGGAGGGTAGGAGCACGGTTTAACATAACTGGGTGCTCTTTAATAACATCCTCTAATACATCCCAGACCTCAGGCTGTAGCCTTTCTACCATCTTTTTTGCTGACTTTATATTATGAGCAGTACCTCTGCCTACAAGTTCCTTCATAACGAAGGGCTTGAATAGCTCTATAGCCATCTCCTTGGGCAGTCCGCACTGATAAATCTTTAGTTCAGGACCAACTACGATAACTGAACGACCCGAATAATCCACTCGTTTACCAAGTAGATTCTGACGGAAACGTCCCTGCTTACCCTTTAACATATCAGACAAGGATTTTAAAGCACGGTTACCAGGGCCTGTTACAGGTCTTCCTCTTCTACCATTATCTATTAATGCATCTACTGCCTCCTGAAGCATCCTCTTCTCATTACGAACAATAATGTCAGGTGCTCCTAGCTCAAGTAGTCTCTTTAATCGATTATTACGATTAATAATTCTGCGATAAAGATCATTCATGTCTGAAGTAGCGAACCGTCCACCATCAAGCTGAACCATTGGTCTTAGGTCTGGTGGAATAACCGGAATAACTGTTAAAATCAACCACTCTGGCTTATTACCAGATTCGCGGAAGGCCTCTACTACTTCTAGTCGCTTAATAATCCTCGCACGCTTTTGACCAGTGGAATCCTTAAGAGCCTTTTTAAGTTCCTTGGATTCTTTTTCTAAATCTATATTTCTTAGAAGCTCTTGAATGGCTTCTGCCCCCATACCTATCCGAAAGCTAGATGAACCAAAACTTTCAATTGCTTCAAGCTTCTCCCTCTCAGTAAGTACCTGCTTATATTGCAGATTAGTACTTCCACTATCAAGAACTATATAAGAAGCAAAGTAAAGTACTTTCTCTAAGGTTCTTGGTGATAAGTCAAGAAGCAGTCCCATACGGCTTGGTATTCCTTTAAAATACCAAATATGGGATACTGGTGCGGCCAACTCAATATGTCCCATTCTTTCCCGTCGGACACTAGCCTTTGTAACCTCAACTCCACAACGATCACAAACCACACCTTTATATCTAATCTTTTTATATTTTCCACAATGACATTCCCAATCCTTACTTGGACCGAAAATTCTTTCGCAGAACAAACCGTCTTTTTCCGGCTTTAAGGTTCTGTAGTTAATTGTCTCAGGCTTTCTTACTTCCCCTTTCGACCATTCCCTAATTTTCTCCGGTGAGGCAAGACCAATCTTAATTGCATCATAGGTTACCTCCTGCTCACTGCTATACATCATTTCAGGCATTCTTTGGCTCTCCCTTCGTTATTCTGCATTTGATACTAAGATTTCTAACGGTAATATATTAGTCAAGATCGTCCTCTTCCATGTCGTCGTCGTTTTCAACAACAAGATCATCAGAGTCCTGGTCCTCTTCCATATTACCAGTTTTATCTATGCCTTCCGAATCTTCTTCGTAGATATCAAAAATATCACCAACTATATCTTCGCCGCTTGTCTTAGTGAAACCAGCATTTTCATAACCCTCATCATATCTGAAGTTGTTTTCCCCTTCAATAAGCTGGGTCATATCAGAATCATTATAGTCGCCACTCTCTGTCATCATAACCTCATTACCATATTCGTCAAGAACTGTAACATCCAGGGCTAATGACTGTAGCTCCTTCAATAAAACCTTAAAGGATTCAGGTATACCAGGTTCACTTATATTTTCACCCTTAATGATTGCTTCATAGGTTTTAACACGGCCAGTAACATCATCGGATTTAACTGTCAGGATTTCTTGAAGAATATAAGCGGCTCCATATGCTTCTAGTGCCCAAACCTCCATCTCACCAAATCTCTGGCCACCAAACTGTGCCTTACCACCTAGAGGCTGTTGTGTTACTAGAGAATAAGGTCCAGTGGAACGAGCATGGATCTTATCATCAACTAAATGATGAAGCTTCAGGTAATGCATAAAGCCTACGGTTACAGGCTGGTCAAAATACTCACCCGTTCTACCATCACGAAGTCTTACCTTTCCATCATTATTAATAGGAACACCCTTCCATTCATCAGACTCTCCATGATGATCTTTCAGATATTCTAGAAGATAGTCATCTATCTCATCCTTATATTTTAATTCAAAATCATCCCAACTTAAATTAGCGAAGTCATTGGCTATCTCCAATGTGTGCATAATGTCAAACTCATTGGCTCCATCAAATACAGGAGTAGCTATATCTATATTCAAAACTTTCGCCGCTAAGGATAAATGAATCTCAAGCACCTGTCCGATATTCATACGTGAAGGCACGCCCAAAGGATTTAACACTATATCCAAAGGTCTACCATTAGGTAGAAACGGCATATCCTCTACTGGTAAAATACGGGATACAACACCCTTATTACCATGGCGACCTGCCATCTTGTCACCAACCTGAATCTTTCTTTTTTGTGCTATATATACACGAACAGTTTCATTTACTCCAGGAGATAATTCATCTCCATTTTCTCTGGTAAATACCTTTGCATCAACTATAATACCGTATTCACCATGAGGCACTCTAAGCGATGTATCTCTTACCTCTCTTGCCTTTTCTCCAAAAATAGCTCTAAGAAGACGTTCCTCTGCAGTAAGTTCTGTCTCGCCCTTAGGTGTAACCTTACCAACAAGAATGTCACCAGCAC
Organism: Clostridiales bacterium; assembly: GCA_012518975.1. Taxonomy (GTDB): domain Bacteria; phylum Bacillota; class Clostridia; order Lachnospirales; family Lachnospiraceae; genus Mobilitalea. The sequence continues at coordinate 29,427 of JAAYRC010000034.1, read as the reverse complement.
GAACCTCCGCACCTATACGTATTATGCCTCTTTCATCAAGGTCCTTCAGTGCATCATCTCCTACACCAGGTACATCCCTTGTTATTTCCTCAGGTCCAAGCTTTGTATCTCTTGCCTCTGCCTCATATTCCTCTATATGGATAGATGTATATACATCCTCCTGAACTAGGCGCTCACTAAGTAGTACAGCGTCCTCGTAGTTATAACCTTCCCATGTCATGAAGCCTATAAGTGGGTTCTTTCCTAGGGCTAACTCTCCCTTTGAGGTAGATGGACCGTCTGCAATTATCTGGCCCTCCTCAATTTGATCCCCCCATTTTACTACTGGTCTCTGATTGATACAGGTACCCTGGTTACTCTTGGCAAATTTAAGCAAGCGGTAATTCTGCTTTGAACCATCCTCATGCTTTATAACTATTTCCTTGGCAGTAACCTTTTCAACAACTCCAGCTTTTTTAGCAAGTACACACACACCAGAGTCAATAGCTGCCTTTGCTTCTATACCTGTACCTACTACAGGGGCTTCCGTTACAAGTAGAGGAACTGCCTGACGCTGCATGTTAGCACCCATAAGGGCACGGTTTGCATCATCGTTCTCCAAGAAAGGAATAAGGGCAGTAGCTACAGAAAACACCATCTTAGGTGATACATCCATCAGGTCTAATTTCTGCTTCTCATATTGGGAGTACTCCTGTTTATAGCGACCAGATATACTATTGCCAATAAAATAACCATCCTTATCAAGCTCAGCGTTTGCTTGTGCAACTATATATTTATCTTCTTCATCCGCTGTCAAATAGATAACCTCATCAGTAACCTTGGGGTTATTTGGATCTTCTTTATCTACCATACGATAAGGTGATTCAATAAAGCCATATTCATTAATCCTTGCATAGGTAGCAAGGGAGTTAATAAGTCCAATGTTAGGACCCTCTGGGGTCTCTACAGGACACATTCTTCCATAATGGGAATAATGAACATCACGAACCTCAAAGCCCGCTCTATCACGGGACAAACCTCCAGGCCCCAGTGCAGAAAGACGTCTTTTATGGGTAAGCTCTCCCAAGGGGTTATGCTGGTCCATAAACTGTGATAGCTGTGAGCTTCCAAAGAACTCTTTAACAGATGCTGTCACAGGCTTAATATTTATCAATGATTGAGGACTGATACCCTCTATATCCTGAGTGGTCATTCTTTCTCTTACCACACGTTCCATTCTTGATAATCCTATGCGATATTGATTTTGTAAAAGCTCTCCAACCGCACGGATTCTTCTATTACCCAAATGATCAATATCATCTATATTACCTATATTATACTCAAGATTAATATTGTAATTAATAGAAGCAATTATATCTTCCTTGGTTATATGCTTAGGAATAAGTTCACTAATATTTTTTCTAATTGCTTGTCTGATATCATCAATAGAAGTATTATCCTCTAATATTTTCTTTAGTACTGGGTAATATATATTCTCAGAGATACCCATAGACTTCTTCTCTGCCACACTAATTTCAGGCACATAGTAAGAAAGGTTAACCATCATATTGGAAATAACCTTCACATTTCTCTCTTCAGTTTGTACCATAACCGAAGGTATTGCGGCATCTTGTATAAGAATTGCCATCTCATTAGTAACCTCACTACCGGCCTCAGCTAGTATTTCACCAGTTGATTTATCAACAACATCCTCAGCCAAAACAAAGCCGACGATACGGTTATGATATGATAACTTTTTATTAAATTTATAGCGACCAACCTTTGCCAAATCGTATCTTCTTGGATCAAAGAACATACTATTTAACAAGGATTCCGCATTCTCCACAGCTAAAGGTTCACCTGGACGAAGCTTTTTGTACAGCTCTAATAGACCATCCTGATAACTTCCAGATGGGTCCTTTGCAGTACTTGGATCCTTAGCTAAGCTTGCTAAAATCTTAGGCTCCTCACCAAATAGTTGCTTTATCTCTTCGTTAGTACCATAGCCTAGAGCTCTAATAAATGTCGTAATAGGAACCTTTCTATTACGATCTACTCTTACATAAAAGACATCATTAGAATCTGTCTCATATTCTAGCCATGCACCTCTATTAGGAATAACTGTGGCTGAAAACAATTTCTTACCAAGCTTATCATGATCTACTGCATAATATATACTGGGTGAACGTACCAACTGGCTAACAATAACCCTCTCTGCACCGTTTATAACAAAGGTGCCTGTCTCGGTCATTAATGGCAAATCGCCCATGAATATGTCATGCTCATTTATCTCGTTATTCTCCTTATTATGGAGCCTAACCTTTACTTTTAAGGGAGCTGCATAGGTTGCATCTCTTTCCTTACATTCTTCGATTGTATATTTAATGTCATCCTCACATAATACAAAGTCTACAAATTCCAGACTCAAGTTTCCGCCGTAATCTGTAATTGGAGAAATATCATTAAAGACTTCTTTTAGTCCGTCATTTAGGAACCATTGATAGGAATCCTTTTGAACCTCAATTAGATTAGGCATCTCCAGCACTTCTTTCTGCTTGGAGTAACTCATTCTAATGTTATTACCAACTTTGACTGGATGCATTTTGTTTATATCCATTGACGTTTTCACCCCTTGAGTTTAATAAGTATACATAAGACTCCCCCAATTTGTTAGGAAGTCTTATGTTTTGTAAAAAAAATATCTTTGCTTTTTATGCTTTCTATGCTATAATAATACTAATTAGGCATATGTCACCACAATGGTGCACTTTTCATACTACCATACTTAAATTCTACTGTCAACAGCTAATTTGTTGACTTTCTTTATTTATTAATAAAGTATATTTAATATATTTAAATCCTTCCCATTTTCTACAAATAATTTCAAATATTCAAGATTATATTGAAGACATATAGACAAACTTTATATTTTTATGTAATAGGAAGAAGGAAGAGCTTTCCCATCACATAAAAAAACATCCATAATGTCAGGGAACTCCCCATCTAGTATGGATGTTTGTTTTATAAATGTTAGCTTTTATAGGTTGCTTAGATTATTTTAATGTAACCTTAGCTCCTTCAGCTTCTAACTTAGCCTTCATATCATCAGCCTCTGCCTTGCTAACTCCTTCTTTAACTATCTTAGGAGCTCCATCAACTAAGTCTTTAGCTTCCTTTAAGCCTAAGCCAGTTAAGTCACGAACAACCTTGATAACCTTAACCTTGTTAGGGCCAATCTCTGTTAATTCAACATCAAATTCAGATTTTTCTTCTTCAGCTGCTCCACCTGCTGCTCCACCTGCTGCAACTACAACACCTGCTGCTGCGGATACACCAAATTCCTCTTCACATGCTTTAACTAGTTCATTTAATTCTAATACACTAAGGCCTTTAATTGCCTCGATAAACTCTTGAGTTGTCATAATAATATATACCTCCATATAAAATTTTATTGAGTAGGATACCGTCCTACTAATGAATTGTTTAGGAAACCGTCCTAATTATTTACTAATAATTTATGCTGCTTTTTCAGCAATCTGCTTAAGCACCCTTGCAAGATTTGTAATAGGTGACTGCAAGCTTCCAAGTAATTTGGAAATAAGTTCATCCCTTGAAGGAATAGTTGCGATAACCTTGATACCCTCGCTATCATAATAAGCCCCTTCAACTACTCCAGACTTGAACTCTAATTTAGGCATTTTCTTTACAAGATCATTGATTATTCTAGCTGGAGCTGTTGCATCATCAAGACCAAATGCTACTGCTGTAGGTCCTTGCAAATCCTTTGTTAGCTCCTCAAACTCTGTTCCCTTGAAAGCAAAGTTTAGAAATGTGTTCTTATATACCTTGTATACTACACCTGCTTCTCTAAGTTTCTTACGAAGCTCTGTATCTTGTCCTACTGTTAATCCACGATAATCAACAAGTACTATTGATTTAGCATCCTTGGTATAATTTTTTATCTCTTCAACTATGGGCTGCTTTAATTCTACTTTAGCCAATTGGTACACCTCCTTTAAAGTAATATCTTTTTATGTAATGGGAAGAACTTTCCTATTACATAAAAAACCTCTTTCTGCCAAAGCAAAAAGAGGTTGTAATTTCAAACGTTATTAACCAACTTCTCCTCGGTAGGCGGTATCACCTTATGCCTTACGGCACCTACTGTCTTCGGCAGATATATATGCAAAAGCGATTATAACACGATTTCAAACATCATGTCAACCTACAAATGCAAATATTAGCTTAACTTTGCTGTATTTAATTTTATGCCAGGGCCCATAGTAGAAGCTAAGGTTACACTTCTTAAGTATTGTCCCTTTGCAGCTGCAGGCCTAGCCTTAACGATTGCTTCAATTAAGGTCCGGAAGTTGTCAGTTAACTGCTCCTCACTAAAAGAAGCCTTTCCAACTGGTACATGAATTATATTTGTCTTATCTAACCTGTACTCAATCTTACCTGCTTTTATATCACTAATGGCCTTGGCTACATCCATTGTTACTGTACCAGCCTTAGGGTTTGGCATTAATCCCTTAGGTCCAAGCACACGTCCAAGACGACCTACTACACCCATCATATCTGGAGTAGCAACAACAACGTCAAATTCAAACCATCCCTCATTCTGAATCTTAGGAATTAATTCTTCGCCTCCAACAAAGTCTGCACCAGCTGCTTCTGCCTCAGCTACCTTGTCGCCCTTGGCAAATACTAGCACACGTACTGTCTTACCTGTTCCATGGGGCAATACTACTGCTCCACGAACCTGCTGGTCAGCATGACGTCCATCAACACCTAGACGGATATGAGCTTCAATTGTCTCATCAAACTTAGCATATGCTGATTTCTTTACTAAACTAATTGCCTCTGCTGTATCATACTGAACTTCTCTATCTATCAGCTTTGCAGCATCAGCATACTTCTTTCCTCTTTTCATTCTATAAACCTCCTAGTGGTAATATCGGAAGAAAACGGCAAGTTTTTACTTTGCCCTGCATATCCTCCCACATTAATAGATTTTAAATATATAATCTACTTGTAACTATATATCTTATATAGCCTAGATTATACTTGTTATATTCTAATTATTCTTCTACAGTAATGCCCATACTTCTAGCAGTTCCAGCTACCATGCTCATAGCTGCCTCTATGCTGGCTGCATTAAGGTCTGGCATTTTAATCTCTGCAATCTTCTGTAGATCTGCCTTACTGATTGTAGCTACCTTTGTCTTGTTAGGTACAGCAGAACCTGATTTTAAGTTTAATGTCTTCTTTAGTAATACTGCAGCTGGGGGGGTCTTTGTAACGAAGCTAAAGCTTCTGTCTGCATATACTGTGATAACAACAGGAATAAGCATACCATCCTGATCAGCTGTTCTTGCATTAAATTCTTTAGTGAACTGAACAATGTTCACACCATGCTGTCCTAATGCAGGTCCAACCGGAGGAGCCGGTGTAGCCTTGCCAGCAGGGATTTGTAATTTGATATAACCTGATACCTTTTTAGCCATTTTTGATTACCTCCTGATATTGTGGTGTTTGCGGGGATTTCCCTCCCACTAAAACTTCGTAAATAACTGCATATCCATGATCACAATAATATTTCTATTCGTAAATGGTGCATACGGCTAATATGCCCCTCATGGTCATTAACAAATATCCAGTTTTCATTTCATTAATTGCTAACTCTCACATCACTAAAACTTATTTCTACCGGTGTTTCACGCCCAAACAAATCTACGCTTATAGTAACAATCTGCTTATGAGGATTTATCTGTTTTATTATACCTGTAGTATTTTCCCATACTCCAGTTACAACTGTAACAGTATCACCAACCTCAAAGTCTACTACTATATTATCATCCTTAATACCCATGTTGCGCATCTCTGCCTCAGATAGAGGTACCGGTTGCTTGGAATCTGGGCCTACGAAGCCTGTAACTCCCCTTGTATTACGAACTACATACCATACATCGTCATTCATAACCATATGGATTAATACATAACCGGGAAACATCTTCTTCTGAACACGGTTTCTCACACCATTTTTCACTTCAATGACTTCCTGCATGGGAACAGACACTTCTAAAATCTGATCCTGCAGTTTTCTGTTCTCGATCATTTTTTCAATGTTCGCTTTTACTTTGTTCTCATATCCTGAATATGTGTGAACAACGTACCAATTAGCTTCTGACATACTAAACCTCCATATTGCCAATACCCATTATCCTATAATAAAGCCGATTCCTAGTTCTATTACATAATCCAATAGATAAATAATTATACCCAATAGAAGCGTAACGATAACAACAGCGACTGACTGTTTTGTAAGAGTCTCCTTGTCAGCCCAAACTATTTTTTTAAATTCGGTCTTCAAGCTCTTAAATCTGCTCTTCTTTTGAGCTTTTCCAGCTACGTTACCAGTTGATTCTCCCATCTTTTCACTTCCTTTCAGTATAATTATTTGGTTTCTTTGTGTAGTGTGTGTGATCTGCAGAATTTACAATACTTCTTTGTTTCCATTCTGTCCGGATGTAATTTCTTTTCCTTTGTCATATTATAATTACGTTGCTTACAATCCGTACATGCCAATGTGATTTTTACGCGCACAATTTCCACCTCCGCTTTCTCTTGTAGCGCCTAATTACTGCCTTGCTTTAGACGACCTTTTTAGGCATAAAAAAAAAGCCCTCTTTCTTTGCTTAACTACTATAACATATAAGGGATTTTCAGTCAATAACTTTTTTAAATTATTAAAGCAAAGTTTTTTATATATAAGGTTAAGCAAAAGACCTACATTCTTTTGCTTAACCTTATCTTGAGTACAAATATTACTTGTCCACTTTAATCCTACATGAAACCTCTTGTCCACTGTTGGTCCTTGCCGTTATTATAGCTGTACCTTCACTAAGGGCTATAATTTCCCCTCTATTATCAACTATGGCTACTCCTTTGTTAGAACTAGTATAGCTTATTACATCAGTTGTATTTGCAGGCTTGACAAACGCTCTTAGATAATAGCTTTCACCAATTTTCATAGATTTATGGGACCTTGTGAATTTAATTTCATCTGCCTTGATAGTCTTTACTTCAATTTGTTTTACAACCTGGTTTCCCCGATTGTCAATGGCATAAATACTATATATACCATCTTTTTTTACACTAAATGATCCCCTAGCCTTATCTAATTTAATCTCTGTCCCAGAGCCAGCAGGTAAAAAGTCAGAGAACTCTTTCTTTCCAGACAAGTATTTCACTCTTCTTATACCACTCTGCGAGTCCTGGACCTTAATACTTATAGTCCTTTTTTTATAATCCTTAGAAATCTTATAATTAGCAGATATAGTTGGTGGACTTATATCCTCTGTCACTTCATAATGCTTTATACTTTCATTACCTGCATAATCACTGGTATATATAGTATATATGCCTGCCCTAGACACCTTTATTTGTCTATCCTTAACTTCAAATCCGGATGTTCCTCGGTTAAAGTCTTCTAACTTTCTTTTACCAGCCAACCAACGAACAGTCCTTATACCAGAACCTCCTTGGTCCACTATATTTATAGGAACTACAAACTCCCGGCTATTATATATAGTATCTAGTTCTATAATAGGATATAGTAGATCTGTTTTTATTTGTGGTATTTCCGACAAAGCCTTATTAGCATTGGGTATTCCAGGATAAAGAACTTTCCCTTCTAGGGAAGATAAGGGTTTTAACGTATTAATAATAAGGTCTTTTACAGCCGAAGGGTAAAGTCCCTCCTTATAGCTATATATAAGGGAAGCAACACCACTTACATGGGGAGCTGCCATGGAAGAACCACTATATGTATTATAGGATCCAACAACCGTGCTTATAATATCAGATCCAGGAGCAGCGATATCAACTGAAACCTTACCATAATTAGATAATCTGGTAAGCCTTCCATTAGCATCTATAAATGTAGTGGATATTAAGTTTTCCAGATCATAGCTTGCTGGATACACTGGTTTATTATCGTTATCGGATCCAAGATTGCCTGCTGCCGCAACAAACAACATGTCGGATTCCCTAATGACCTCTTGCAAAGCATATGAATACTGAGAGGTCCCCCAACTTATGTTACATATATCAGCCCCCATCATAGTGGCATATTTAATGGCTAAAATTGCATCAGATATACTTCCAGTTCCTTCAGGTCCACCATTTACCTTAAGTATCATTAGCTCTATATCTATATTAGAACCTATCCCTGCTATTCCCACTTCATTGTCTGAAACAGCAGCTATTATCCCTGCAATATGGGTCCCATGATCATCATTATCCTCAGGAAGAGCCAAGTTTACATCTGCTTTTTTATCATATTTATAATGACACACGCTAGAATCATCATTATAAAAATCCCAACCATATATATCATCAACAAAACCGTTATTATCATTATCTATACCATCACCTGGTATTTCATTTTTATTCTCCCATATTTGGCCTTTTAAATCAGGATGTGTATAATCAACACCAGTATCTATAATTGCTACTATAACTTTCCTAAAGTCAATTTCCTCCTGATACATATCCATCCAGGCCTCAGATATGTTCATATCAACATCCTCTGTGGATTGTAACACCCTGATTTGATCGTCGTAGTAGACTGAATAATTGCCTGGGTTGTTAATTGCCCATTGAGCAGAGGAATAAGTATCATTGGTTGTCTGCATTAACTCGATTTGACCATTAGGCTCTACTATCCTTACCAAAGGATGATTAAGCAAGTAAGCCATGACCTCCTCAAGCACCTGACTATTACTTACAGAGATAAGAGCATAGTCCTCAAAATGCTCTACTAGTTTGACATTCTGATTATAGGCCTCCAAAATCATAGATAATTCCTGTTCATCAGGGGCCTCATTAAAAAGAACTATAAGGTCACTTCTATCATCCATAGACTCCATTATAGTTTCCCTATTCAACCGATCCTTTGAAATGAAAATCAGACCTGTGATGAATAATAAGCACATCCCTACAGCTAATTTTATATTCACTTTGTATTTGGTCTCTCTTACCATATATTTGTCCTTTAACCTTAATAGAAAAACAACAACCGTCTTCTTTTCATATAATAGTATTACTATATCTTGGCATTTATGTGGCAATGTATTTTATATATTTTTATTTATTTTGTCAAAATTTATAACTTTTTTTTATTTTTGCCCATATATAAAGCGTGCATTATAGACTATTTAGTGTTATAATTAATAAACAATATATATTTTGGCATAGCAAGGAGTGATTTTATGATTGTATCCCATATAGATAAAATGACAAAAAGTATACAAAACAAAGAATTCTGGGACAGCCTACATAGGGAAATTTTAAAATCAAATCTTGACTTTGAATCAGAAGATCTTTATTCATATGTAGAAAAAAGCTTTATGTTTTCAATGTTTTTTAGAAATACTTCTCATAAAGAACTTTGTGTCTTTAGAGACATTTTAAAGCTTCAAGATTTAGGATTTCTTATTCTATTAGAATTTCAACTAGAAGATAACGCAAATAATTTCGATTTTGAAATCGACGAGCTTGCTTTATATTATTTTATAAAAGACAAGCTTAAGCTCTATTCAACCGCAGTAGGGCCTATGGTTGATAGCAGGTTAAGTATTTTAATTACTGATGGACCTGATAACTTTACTCCTAGCAGGGACACCAAGTATAAAAACATTTCGACTGCAGACAAACTAATTAATGCTCTCCAAGAGGAATACGGATATAAAGTAACTGCCGGTGTAAGTAATATTCACAGCATTCATTCTATTTACACATCCTTTTTGGAGGCACTTTCATGTATGATACATTGTACACCTGGAAAAGCCATTCATATACTTGATCTAGATGAGCATATTCCCAATCATCAATTCGAGTATGTAGAAGCCGAGAAACTTTTAATTGAAGCAGTGCGACTTCGAAAACCAGATGCCTATAATTACTTTGGCTTAATGATGCATCAAATCAGAAATTATAACGATACAGTAAAAAGAAGCAAGATTATCGAGGCATTAATCATGTCGGCTCATGCAGCAAGAGTTGACACTACTAATGATGTTTATTACATTGACTATACATCATATATTGACAGTTTAATGAAACTCAAAGGTAATGAATTGATTGAATGGGCCTTTCAAAAATTTGTAGATATAACCGGAAATGTTAAACAAACGAATGCTATTGATTACTCTAGCAGAATCGTTCAAGCCACCAAGGAATATCTTGAAGCAAATTATGCAGAAGAAATATCCCTTGAAGATGTAGCTGAGTTCGCTAACATCAGTCCCCAATATTTTAGCAAACTTATAAAGAAAAGCACAGGCTTTAATTTCACAGATTGGCTATCAATGCTACGGGTTAAGAAGGCTAAAGAACTTCTAACCAATCCCAATTTGACAGTTAAGGAAGTCTGCTTTATGGTCGGTTATAAGGACCCCAATTATTTTAGTAGAATATTCAAGAAAAGGATAGGACTGACCCCAAGCGAATATATGAAGATGAATCAATAAGCTCTATATTATGCTGGGTTTGTCATTCTAATTGGAATTATATTCGTATATGAACATTTTGTAATAGAATTAATTTCCTATTACAAAAAACGAATGTGCACCACCTATATTATCAGGGTGCACATTCGTTTTTTTATTATTTTATGCAGGCTGCTCTTGTATCACTTTAACTGGGCAGACCTTTACACATGCTCCACAATTGGTGCATTTACTATAATCAATTTTTGCAAGATTATCCTTTACATGAATCGCATCATATTCACACGCTCTTACGCAAAGCTTACATCCAATGCATCCAATTGAGCAGTAGGTTTTAACATCCTTACCCTTATCATATGAGCTACAGGCCACTAAAGTTCTGGCCTTAGCAGTTACCATCTCTATGATATTATTAGGACACTCAGCCACACACATTCCACATGCTGTGCATTTCTCCTTATCTACCAAGGCCACCCCATCTACAATATGAATAGCATCAAATGCACAAACATTCACACAGGATCCAAATCCCATACAGCCATAGCTACAAGCCTTTGAACCGTTACCGCCAATTCCTGCTGCCAGTTTACAATCCTTGGGCCCATAGTAAGTAGAATTAACCTTGGATTTGTCACAAGTTCCTACACAATTTACATAGGCAACCTTCTTTTCTGACTCCTCTACAGTTCCACCTACCAATTTGGCTATTTCTTTATTTGCTTCACTGCTTGCTACAGGGCATACATCGGCCGCCGCCTCTCCCTTAGCTATAGCCTTTGCACAGGCATCACATCCAGCATATCCACATCCACCACAGTTAGCTCCTGGAAGAAGTTCTCTTACCATTTCCTCTAGTTCATCTACAGCTACCTCTAACTTCTTTGATGCAATTCCTAGGAAAAGCCCAATTAGGAGTCCGATTAGGCTTACAACTCCAGTAGCTATAGCAATATTTTTAAGACTAAAAGCAAGCACTATGGATAAGCCGGGTATAAGGCTAGTGTTTTCAACAATATTTATTATGAACATAGCAATTCCCTCCTTTATACTAGTCCAGCAAAGCCATAGAAGGCCATTGCCATCAGGGTTGCTGTTACCAAGGTGATTGGAAAGCCTTTAAAGGTTTCTGGAATATCGTTATGCTCCATTCTCTCACGAATACCTGCCATAAGTACTATAGCAATAGTAAATCCTAGGGCGGAAGCAAAGCCGTTAACGATACTCTCAACCAAATCAAAGCCCTTATCTACATTAAGGAGAGCTACACCTAGCACAGCACAGTTAGTAGTAATTAGTGGTAGATAAACTCCAAGGGCATCATAAAGAGTCGGACTAAATTTCTTAATTACCATTTCAACCAACTGTACCAAGGCTGCAATTACGATAATAAATACTATGGTCTGTAAGTATTGTAGATTCATTGGATCAAGGATATATTGAAATACCAGACTACATAAAATAGATGCAGTGGTAATAACAAACATTACAGCTAGGCCCATTCCTACTGCTGACTTAATTTTATTAGATATACCAAGGAAGGGACATATTCCTAGGAATTGACTTAGGATAACGTTATTTATAAATGCTGCACTGATTAAAATTATTAATAGGTTAACTAAATAATCTGAATTCATCTAAATCAATCCTCCTTCCTTTCTGCTTTTTCTCTATCATTACAGTTTAGACAATCTCCTCCACAGGTAAGTTGAGATACCTTGTCTTTTTTATTGGTAGCTGATGGAAGCCTAAATTTGTTCTGTAGTGCCGTAAGTACTGCTAATACCAAGAATGCACCAGGTGGTTTTACAAACATTGCTATAGGTTCATAGCTTTCTGGCATTACTCTATAATTAAATATGGTACCTGCACCAAGAAGCTCTCTAAATGATCCAATAATAACCAAGGCTATAGTAAAACCAAGTCCCATTCCAATACCATCAAATAAGGAAAGGCCTACCTTATTCTTTGCTGCATAAGCCTCTACCCTGCCAAAGATAATGCAGTTTACTACAATTAGAGGTATATATATACCCAATGATTCATTAACTTCTGGTACATAAGCTTGTAAAAGAAGTTGAACAATTGTAACCATCGAGGCAACTACTACAATGAAATATGGCATTCTTACTGTATTAGGAATAAACTTTCTTAGGGCTGCAATTATAACATTAGAAGCCACCAACACAACTGCCGTGGATAGTCCCATACCCAAACCATTCGTGGCCGATACCGTAACCGCCAAGGTGGGGCACATTCCCAACATAAGGACGAAAGTGGGGTTTTCCTTAAACAATCCATTTGTTAACCGTTCCAGATATTTATTCATTTGCACCACCTCCTAAATCCTTGGCATTTTCAATGAGAAATCCAATTCCTGCATTAACAGCTTTAACCACAGCTGATGTTGATGTGGTTGAACCACTATATACATCTATATCGTTATCATTTGATGCATTGTCCCTAGTTAATACAAAGTGGTCTGTCTCAACACCTTTAAACCTATCTTTAAACTCATCATTTGTTAACTCCATACCGTAACCAACTGTATCACCAATGGACAGTAACTCTATACCCTGTACAACGCCATCCAAAGAATATCCGGTTGCTACTGAAATTGTACTAGAATACCCTCTTGTATTCGATTTAACTATATAGCCCATTTTATTACCATCACTATCCAAGGCCTGAATTACATCATCTATGGTAACACCTGCAAATTCACTATCTAATGTTGATAAGTCCATTTCAGCTGCAAGCTCTACTAACTCCTCATCGGTAGCTAGTTCCTTAGCATCAGGATAAACAACAATATAACCAGCATTTTTTTTGGCATCTTCCTGAGCCTTAATAGGGTCCTTAGTAATCTCATAGACAAAGGCTAAGGCAAAGCTACATATAATTGTAATTATTGTTAGAGATAAAGCATCTTTTAATATAGTGGACTTTTTTCCTTTATTATTACCCATTCTTTACACGCTCCTTTCCAAAAGTTTTTGGACGTGTGAACATGTTAATCATAGGTACTAAAAGGTTTCCTAATATAATAGCATAGGATACTCCCTCAACACCTGAACCAATTATTCTAAATATTCCAGTCATTATACCAAGAAATATACCAAATACAATCTGCCCCTTATGGGTAGAGGGACTTGTCACATAATCGGTTGCCATATAAAATGCACCTATAATAAGTCCACCACCAAGAATTTGGCCCAGTAAGTAATTTACATCAAAACCATTTCCACCGAATAATAAGGCAAATACTGCAAAAGATATTATATAGCTAAGTGGAATCCTAAGGGATATAACCTTACGGTATACCAAGTAAGCAGCTCCTAGAAGGAGAGCTAATGCACTGGTTTCACCAATTGTTCCACCAATGTTTCCCACAAACATCTTAAATAAATCAACACCTTCTCCTGCCTTTAGCTGGCCCAAGGGAGTTGCTCCCGATACACCATCCAGGACTAGTGCCCCATCCCTTAGAAAATCTTTCACCCCTGGTGAGTTGATTCTTTCAAGGGCAAACGATGACATTCTAGCAGGGAAGCTTATAAAAAGAAATACACGGGCTGCTAGGGCTGGGTTCATGAAATTCTGCCCTAGACCACCATATAACATTTTGACAATTAATATGGCAAAAACCCCACCAAGAACCGCCATCCAGATAGGAATACTAACTGGCAGGTTAAGAGCAAGAAGCAAACCAGTTACTACATCACTATAGTCCCCTGGAGTAATGGGCTTTTTCATTAATTTACAATAAGTATATTCAGTTATGACGCATGCCAAAACCGTTGAAAGTATTACAAGCACTGCCCTTAGGCCAAAGTTAAATATCCCAAATAGGCTAGCTGGAATCAATGCAATAACAACATCCTGCATTATTGATTTAGTTGAAATCGGGCTCCTTATATGAGGGGCTGCCGACACATTATAAAAATCGCTCAAAGCCTACACCTCTTTCTCGAATTATATGCATAATCTATCTTTCTCTTAGTTTATTTATTTTCTGCATGATTTTTATGGAGTTCATGAAGTTCATGATGCTCTTGTTGTTTTGAAAGGACGACTTGCTTGGTCTGAAGAATAGTCTGGGTTAGACTTCTATTAGCAGGGCATACATAGGAACAACACCCACATCCACAGCATTCCATTCCGTCCATCTTTAAGAACTTTTCATATTCATTATGAATTCCTGCCATCTGCAGACCTATAGGCATTAAATTAAGAGGACAATGTTCATTACATCTACCACATCTTATACATGCAGACTCTTCTACTGCAGCCTCATCCTTAATAAACCCTAGTATAGACGATGTTGTCTTTGTAACAGGTAGCTTAAATGTAAACATGGAAGTTCCCATCATAGGTCCTCCAAATATAAGCTTCTTAGGCTGTGTCTTAAACCCTCCTGCAGCCTCAACTATCTCTTCAAAATTCGTACCAATCGGAACATAAAAGTTCTGAGGGTTAGCTACAGCATCTCCAGATACTGTTACAATTCTATGTGTTAAAGGTGTTGATTTCGCAACAGCCATATATATAGACGCTACTGTTCCTACGTTATTGACTATACAACCTAGGTCAGCAGGTAGCTTTTTAGAATTCAACCTTCTCTTTGTAACAGCATAAACCAGCTGACGCTCACCACCCTGAGGATACTTTGTCTTAAGAGCCTTCACCTCAATATTAGTCTCATTGGCTACTAGGTCTTTAAATTTAGCTATAACATCTGGCTTGTTGTCCTCAATAGCAATAACCCCTTTGGCTTTATCAAACAAACTAAGAATGATTTTCAAGCCACCTATAACCAAGTGGGGATATTCTAGCATGAGCCTATAGTCTGATGTAAGATAGGGTTCACACTCTGCACCATTTACAATAACGTAATCTATTTTGCCTTCATCCTTGGGTGTCAACTTAACATGTGTTGGAAAACCAGCTCCTCCAAGACCTACAATCCCAGCCTCTTTAACCTTGTTTCTAATCTCATCCTTGGACATCTTAGTATAATCGCAGTCTGCGCCATAGCCTTCTATTATTGTGTATTCATGGTCATTAACTATAACTATGGATTCGATCATCTTCCCCTCTGATGTCAACCTTTTTTCAATTGCCTTAACAGTTCCGGATACTGAACTTATGATATTAGATGAAATCATACCATCAGATTCAGCAATTATTTGGCCAACCAAAACCGAATCTCCCTTCTCAACCAGGGGCTTAGCAGGAGCTCCTATATGCTGAGACAAAGGAAACACTAAATCACCCTTTGGTAAAAGAGTAACCAGGGGTTGGTCCTTAGATAAATCCTTGCCATCAAATGTATGGATGCCACCCATAAATGTTAACCTAGCCATTATCCTTATCCTTCTTTCTATTGATTTGTGTTAAATAATAAACGAACTCGCACCAAATAGGCACACGGATTAATTATAACATATTGAGAATTTTATTTCACTATTTTTTTAAAAAATTGTATCAAATAATACTATTTTATAAGTGGCCAAAAAAAATGCCAACTCTTTAAAAACAGGCATTTATACTTACTTATATCTATATTATAATTTTCATTACAAACTAGAGTCAATATGGACTTTATTCCATTTAATAAGTCTCTTAAGCTGGTTTTTTACACTATGTTCCAAATAATGTTATGTGAAATTTTATACAAAGTTGTCTGCCTTAGAAAAGAGTTTTCTTTGCAAAATTCTCAGGCCCAGCTCGGCATAACTAAGGGCTACTGCAAAAATATAATTCTGCAACAGCCCTTAAATTTTGTATCTATTGATTATACATAATCCTTCATATATACCCCGTGAGCCTCAATCATTTCATCACACATTTTCACTATATCATCTATAGAAAGCTCTGCCGCTGTATGAGGGTCTAACATGGCGGCCTGATAGATGTTTTCTCTTTTCTTCGTACGGGCTGCCTCTATTGTAAGTAGATGAACATTTATATTAGTCATATTCATTGCAGCTAGCTGTACTGGTAACCTTCCTACATAGCAGGGATGAATGCCTTGACCATCCACCAAACAAGGAACTTCTACACAAGCATCATAAGGTAGATTTTCAATCAGGCCTGTATTTAACACATTCCCGCCTATTTTTATTGGTTTATTAGTGAGAACAGCCTCCATTATATAGGATGCATATTCGTTAGACCTTTTGTGACTTATCTTACCATCCTGCAGGATATTGTTTTTCTCATTCTCCCAGCCCTCGATTTGCGCTATACACCTTCTTGGATATTCGTCTAATGGTATATTAAAGTCATCTATTAATTCAGGATAATTTGACTTAATAAAGAATGGGTTATATTCAGCATTGTGCTCACTAGATTCTGTACAATAATAGCCCAAATGCTTGATATATTCATATCTAACCATATCATGGTGCTTTTCATTCTGGTTTTTAAGTAGGGCACGCCTTTTTATCTCTGGGTAGAGGTCATTTCCATCCTTATCCCTTATCTCTAATAGCCATGCCATATGGTTTATGCCAGCAATAAGTTCACTACGTCCCTCTAGCTTATCTTCCATGCCAAGGCCCTTTAATAGGTCTGATGAACAAATCTGAACGCTGTGGCACAAGCCGATGGTTTTTATTTTTGTATACTTTTGGATATATCCGGTCAAGATTGACATTGGATTAGTGTAATTAATAAACAAGGTGTCTGGACATACCTCTTCCATATCCCTGACAATATCAAGCATCACAGGTATTGTTCTTAGACCACGCATAATTCCACCTATCCCCAGTGTATCTGCTATAGTCTGCCTTAAGCCATATCTTTTAGGAATTTCAAAATCAATAATAGTGCATGGATCGTAGCCTCCAACCTGTATTGCATTTATTACAAAATCAGCATCCTTTAGAGCATCCTTCCTCTGATCTTCGCCAAGATATGTATATATCTTTGCTCTTGAAGAATTAACGTTTTTATTAATTGCCTGAAGTATAACCTCTGATTCTTCCAAACGTTTAGGATCAATATCATACAAAGCAATCTCTGCATCCTGCAAGCTGGGGGTACACATGCAATCTCCTAATACATTTCTTGCAAATACAGTAGACCCAGCACCTAAAAATGTTATCTTTGCCATATACTTTCTCCTTATTATTATATAATAAAATTATAATACCATAGATTGAATACTAATCAAGACATCCATATGCGACCGAACGTACTCTTAAATGATGATAAAGTTCTTCATTAGGTCTCATATTATGCATATATACAATTGCAAGCTCCTCTTTTGGATCAGCTTCTACCCATATTCCAGATCCACCAGTCCATCCAAAGGCTCCTAGAGACCCATTATGATTAGCTGCCGCCTTATCCATTAAAGTTCTAAAGCCTAAGCCATAGCCATAGCCTGCAAGGTAAGGATTATTATAATTATAATCCCTTAATTGTGTCTCATTCAAATAATTAGTTCGCAATAAATCAACAGTTTTTCGGCCAAGTAGCCTCTCTCCCTTATAACTACCTCCATTTGAAAGCATCTGCATAAACACTGCAAATTCATTAGAACTTGATAGCAAGCTAGGCCTTGCTCCTATAGGTGTTAATTCAGGATTATAGTCTGCATCTGAATCAGCCTCCATCTTTATAAGACTACCATTATCAGCTTTAGAATAGTTCTTAACCACCTGTGAACGGTTATGATCTGTAATATATGTGCTAGTGTCTTTTAAACCTAATGGTTCAATAATCCTTTCCTCAAATACAATACGTAAGGACTTACCCGTGATTTCTTCCACTATGGCTCCTGTGATTTCACTACCAAATCCATACAACCAACGGGTACCTGGTTCAAATAATACAGGTACCTTAGACATTACACGGACTTCTTCTCTAAGGTTTGGTTTTTTATCTCCCATAATAGAAAGAAGGGCTTCACTCATAGCTACAACAACTGGTTGATCAGAATTTAGATCAGGGAACATACAGTATGGCAATCCACATGCCATAGTTACTACATCTTTTATAGTAATAGGATTCTCAAGATCAACTATCTCAAGCTTATTATCTGGCCCTGTATGATACTTTTTTACATGCCTCCATTCAGGTAGATATTCATATATAGGATCAGAAAGCAAAAACCTTCCTTCCTCATATAACATACCTATTATAGCATAGGTAAATAGCTTTGTGGTCGATGCCTGCCTGAAAATTGATCTACTATCAATCTCTTGTTTTGTATCTAAGTCAGCATAACCTGCATAACCTTGGTATATTATTTCGTCCTTTTTCATTATAGTACAGGCACTTCCTGGTATAGAATTTTCAGAAAACCGCTTTAGTAAATCATCCATCTTTTTAAATCTAGACATAATAACCCTCCTTGTCCACTATATCATTTTATATAGAATCCTTTTCCAAGGCCCATTTTATAAAGTTATTAACAGCAATATCCCATACCTTCCACTCATGTCCTCCTGATACTTCATCATATTTTACTCTAATTCCGTTGCTTTCCATAAATTTTAAGTATCTTTGTCCATATTCATAGCTAAAGTCTTCCCTACCCATGGCAGCATACATTCTTGGCAAGTCTAGCTTGTTTTTAACTGCATTGCTTACCATATACCTAGTATCATTTTTACTTCCTAACATATTCTCATATGACCCCCATGCAAGATTGCATATACCATTTTCTCCTAGCCTTGCCTCCTTTGAAATAGGCAAGTCCCCATTAAAGAGCTCATCAGTAAATGAAAAACCAGAGAAATTACCTGCTGCTGAAAAATATTCCGGTTTATCAAAAGCCCATTTGTAGGCCCCGTATCCTCCCATTGATAAGCCTGCAACAAAACGGTCTTGTCTTTTATCTGAAAACGGAAAATACGAGTTTAATACCATGGGTAATTCTTCTGTCAAATAGGTATAATAATTATATCCATAAACCATGTCGGCGTAAAAACTACTCCCTCCAACTTCAGGCATTACTACAGCAATATTGTTTTCCTCTGCATAACGTTCAATACTTGTATATCTTGTCCAGTCCTGTGCATTTCCTGCCCCACCATGAAGCAAATATAAATGCTTATAAGGCCTCATATCCATACTACTATCATATGGCAATATAAGATATACATTTGAATGAAATCCCAGGCTCTGGGGTAAAAAACTAAAATGCATTAAACCCATACTACTCGCCCTCCTTTACAGCAGTCAATCCCATCCAACCAATAATTTTAACTAGCCAATGATCCCAAAACTCCCAAGTGTGGCCACCAGGTCCTGACTCATAAGTTAAAGGAAGCCCTATTTCATCTGCATATTCTTTATATAAAACTGTCCCTTGATAATAGGGATAATCTTCAGTTCCACAACAACTAAACAAGCGGGGCTTTACTATGTCTGATTCAGCCAGATCCTTAGCCAGTTTTTTTAGGTCATTTATACTTCCTCTATAATCTTCTACACTACCAAAGGCGTTTGCTACAGAACCGACTGCCCTTCCTTCAAAAAATCCCATTTCCTCTACATCTCCTACACCAGACATTCCTGCCGCCGCATTAAAAAACTCAGGGCAATTTAAAACCCATTTGAAGGCCCCATGAGAACCCATAGAATTTCCTACCACATATCGGTCTTCTCTTTTATCTGAAAGAGGAAAAACCGCCTCCATAACCTTAGGCAATTCCTTTGATAAGTAATCAAAATATTTGGGGCCATGTTTCATATTACTATAAAAACTATTCTTAACCTCAGGCATTACAACCGCAAAGCAATTACCATCTGCATATCTTTCAATATTTGTATTTCTGTAATAGGTGGTGCAATCATCAGAGCCCCCATGCAATACATAAAGAGTTTTATATTTTTTTCCCCTTTTATAAAACTCTTCTACACTTCCATTATTATTCCACCGACTATAGGTAGGTAATACAAGAGAAACCTTTACCTGTTCTCTCAAAACATGAGAAAAAAAAGTGTAATTAATAAGTCCCATTCTATCTTCTCCTTCTTCTTACTTTAAACTAGTAGATAATTACTAGTGTTTTTTATAAAACAACCACTTACCCCAAAGATTTTGCACATCCTTAGCAGAGCTTTGATTTATTATGTAAACATTTAAAGGGGAGTGCAAAATACAGCACCCCCCTTTACTCTATGAGAAAGATTAATGTAGCTTAGTATTAATTGGAGTTTAAGGCTTTTGCTCTTTCATCAACTAGCACCTGAAGCTTCTCTTTATCAAACTCTACTAGCTTATTCCAGTCAAAACCATCTAAGTCTTCTTTGAGAGTATTCCAGATGGAATCAAACTCAGCCTGGTCCTTAGCAAAAACCATCTTCCATGATGCATCCTTAACCAAGGTTGCGCAATTACTTCTAATCAATGCTATATCTGTAGTATCTGGTGCAAGATTTACATTAACAAATGGTACTACAGTTGTTTTGTTGTTCTTAATTAGGTAGTCAACTGGGTTCTCAGCGTCAAAACGCTCAGACCATTCCTTAGTAGTTGCTGTCTTAGCTTTCTCAACCTCTGCTGGCCATAAATTTCCTACGTAGCCATAACCAGTCTTTGGATTAGTAGCAACACCCGCCTGCATCCATTGGTTAATCTGAAGCATACCGTCAGCATATAGGCCTCCACCAAATTCTTCAGGTACAGGAGAGTTATCCATAAGAGCTGTCTCTCCTATAGGAGTACGAATATAGCCCTTACCATCTGGTGCATCTTCGTAGTTAAACCCTTTAATACCACCATGTATAGTCTCTAATCCATCAGGACTTGACATCCAATCTAAAAGCATCATTACTCTTTCCTGTTTTGCAGGGTCTTTAGTACCAACTGCAAATGCTCTTCCACTACCAAAGAAAGGATCTGATGGCTGATAGATATTCATATCATTAATTGGAACCATCATATAGTTCTCTCTATTATTACCACGTTCTGTTGTATTCCAGAAGCCCTGCTGCCAGTCATTCCAAATCAAGAAGGCCCTCTTAGAATTAAACTTAGAGTTAACTGAATCCCAGTTCTGTGTTCCTGAGTCAGGATCTACAACACCAGCTTGATTAGCTTCAAAGAAGAACTGTAATATCCTACGATATGCTCCGCTGTCATCTGTTAACTCTATCATGTTGCCAGATGTATCTAAAAGAATCGAACCATTAACCTCTTGTCCATACCATTTTGTAAGCTGGTTTACATTCTCAATAGAAGTTCCATCCCAGTCTGGCCATAATGTAATACCATAGCTAGGATCACCAGCGGCGTTAGTTGGGTGTAGGTCTTGAATTGCACGAAGAGTCTTTACTAAGTCTGAAAGGTTTTCCATCTCAGGAGCTCCTACCTCAGCATAATAATCCCAAGGAATAGTTGGAGCTGTTCCAGGAATAGTCGGTGTAAATGTAGTAGGACTAGTATTAGTCATTTCTGTAGGCCATGCATAATATACTCCTTCTCCTACTCCATCCAAGGAAGAGTTATATACATCTAGCTGATTTTTAAACTCTTCAAAAGAAGTCATCTTCTTCATATGGTCAGAAACATCATAAATCAATCCTGATTTTATACATGCCTGAATATCAGCGTTATCTAGTACAACAAGGTCACCTAAGAATCCAGATGCAGAACGAGCCGCAAAAATATCTCCTCCAGCTACCTGTGGAGCTATAATATTAAGGGTAATGTTAAATTTATCCTTTAATATTTTAGCTGTCCAACCTGGTTGTTCTCCCTGGAAGTTGGCAGGTTGGGAATAAACCTCAATTACCATGTGTTCTAGGTCAGAACCTGTGCCAAGACCTGTATCTTTGTCCTTTTTGTCCTTTTTGCCACATCCAGTTACAAGCATTGCCATAACCAGCATCGCAACAATAATAAATCTAAATTGCTTTTTCATATTCCTCCTCCTCCTCTTAAAAATTATTCTTCATTTATTATGATTCCTTTTAATAAAAGGATATCATTTATTTCATTGTAGCCTCTATCTTATCCCTTAACCGCTCCAATCATAATTCCTTTAACAAAGAATCTCTGAAAGAAAGGATAAACTAATATAATAGGTAGTGCCACGATTATAGTAACTGTCATTCTTATGGATGTCTGAGTCTGTATGTTGGCTGCCACCTCTGTACCTGCCGTTGCATTAATAATTGAGGACAGGGACTGGGACGACTGCAGATACCTATATAGTATAAACTGTAAGGTATAATATTTTTCTTGAGTCATAAGAAGTAAGGTGTCTTGAAACGAGTTCCAATGTCCCACAGCGGAAAAGATTGCAACCGTTGCCAATATAGGCTTACATATAGGCAACATTATCTTATAAAATATAGTTAAGACTCCGGCACCATCTACTTCTGCAGCCTCCTGTAGCTCCCTTGGGATCGCTTCAATAAAGGTCTTTGTTAAAATAATATAAAAAGGTGACACAACTGCAGGAAGGATATAGCCCCAAAAGTTATTAGTAAGGCCAAGGTTCATCATGGTTAAATACCAAGGGATAATTCCTGCATTAAAATACATAGTTATAACCACAAATCTATACCATAACTTACGCTTAAATAAGGTTTCCCTTGTAAACATATATCCTAGAAATGCTGCAACAAACACGGTTAAGGCTGTTCCTATAACAGTTCTTGACACTGATATAAATGCAGCTTGGCCAAGTCCTGGTATTTTAACAGCATCTATGTAGTTTTTAAGATGCATGTCCTTGGGGTACCATATAACAGCCCCACTTTCACTTAACTTATTATTACTGATTGTGTTTATAAATATATAATAGAAGGGATAAACACAAACAAATGCAAATAGAGAAAATACTGTATAATTTATCAAATCCAACACACGGTCACTTATACTGTGTTTCATTGGTTTTCTTTTATTAGCTATTATCTTCTTCTCCTTACTCATAATATACTCCTTTACAATATGCTTTGCTTACGTACCACCTTAGAGAAGGTATTGGCACCGAACAGTAGAACTAAGCTTACAATACTCTTCAACATACTCAAGGCAGTTGACACAGAATATACTGGTGGTTTACTAGTAGATAAATTATAGACATACAAATCTAAAACCTGAATATATTCTCTATTCCACGAGTTCTGGAATACAAAGTATTGCTCCATACCATTGTTTAGAAAATTTGATATATTAAGAAGTAGAAGTACAAAAAATGTAGGCAATAAACTAGGAATTGTTATATGACGTATTATCCTAAGGCGACTAGCGCCATCCACCCTAGCCGCCTCAAATAACTCAGTATCAATACTAGAAATTGCAGCAATATACATAATAGCCGCCCAGCCAAGATTCTTCCAAGTAAGCCAAAGCCACATTTTAAACCATATATGCTGGTTAGATTTCAAAAAATCTATTGGCGTATCTATCAAGCCTATATCCATTGCAAAAGAGTTGAACATACCATTGTTACTCATAAGAAGAAAGGCCACTGAATATACCAAAACCCAGCTAATGAAGTTGGGCAAGGTTGTAACTGTCTGAACGAATTTTCTAAAACGTAAATTCTTGATTTCATTAAGAAAAATCGCAAAAAACATTGGAAGCCATGAAAATAAGAGTGCAATACCACTCATTGCAAAAGTATTTCTAAGCACTTGCAAGGTTTGCTTAAAATAGGATTTATTCTGAAATAATATTTTAAACCACTTTGTTCCTACAAAAGAATCCCAAGAAAAGGGTAAGGGTGGTTGATAATCAAAAAAGGCATATATCCATCCATATAAAGGATAATATGAAAATACGGCTACTAAAATCAAAAAAGGTAGAATTAGCAAAAACTCCTTATAGCTCCTCATTTTTTTGCTTTTACTGGATGAGCTCACAATACTTTCCCCCTTAAAATTGCTATTAGTAAGCAATTAATAATACTCTATAGTTTTTAACTTGTAAATCGTTTAACTTGGTGATATTATATCAAAATAACAATTAATTCTGAGCAAAAAAAGGGTATTATCAACAAAAATATTTATGGGCATTTTGCTGAACATTTAGGCTCTGGTATATATGAAGGAATCTGGGTCGGCAAAAACTCATCAATTCCCAATATTAACGGAATACGGAAAGATGTGGTGAATGCTTTAAAGGAAATGAAAATACCTATATTAAGATGGCCAGGTGGGTGCTTTGCTGATAATTACCACTGGATGGATGGTATCGGCCCCTATGATAGCAGGCCCTCAATGATTAATACAAATTGGGGAGGGGTGGTTGAAAATAACCATTTTGGAACCCATGAGTTCTTGGAGTTTTGTGAGCTCATTGGTGCAGAACCTTTTATTTGTGGCAATCTAGGCAGTGGGACAGTTAGAGAAATGCAACAGTGGGTAGAATATATTACTTTCGACGGTATTTCACCAATGACAAAGCTAAGAAGAAAAAACGGTAGAGAAAAACCTTGGAAATTAAAGTACTTTGCAGTAGGCAACGAAAACTGGGGATGCGGCGGACAAATGCGGCCAGAATATTATGCTGATGAATATCGCAGATACTCCAACTACCTTGGTAATTACAGCAAGGACAAGTTATATAAGATAGCTTGTGGACCAAGTGCAGATGATTTTAATTGGACTGAGGTTCTTATGAAAAATGCTGGTAAATATATGGACGGCTTAAGCCTACATTATTATACTATGCCCTTAGACTGGAGCCAGCCCAAGGGTTCTGCAGTTGAATTTAATGAAAAAGAATGGTTTGATATATTAGAGATGACATTATATATGGATGAACTGATTTCAAAGCATACTGATATAATGGATAAATATGACCCCGAAAAACGAGTGGGTTTGATTGTAGATGAATGGGGTGCCTGGTATCAAGTAGAGCCAGGTACTAATCCAAGCTTCCTATACCAGCAAAACACCCTAAGGGATGCCTTAGTCGCAGGTATAAATCTTAATATATTTAACAATAGGTGTGACCGTGTTAAGATGGCCAACATAGCACAGATGATTAATGTATTACAGTCTGTAATCTTAACTGATGGGGATAAGATTATTCTCACTCCCACCTACCATGTGTTTAAAATGTTTTCTGTCCACCAAGATGCCCAATTACTAGAAACAAGCTTTACGAAAACCCATTACTGCTATGGTGATAAGAAAATAAATCAGCTTAGCCTCTCATCATCAATAGATTCAGACGGTAATATTCATATTTCAATTTGTAATCTAGACCCCAATAATGATGTTAAAATAGATTGTGACCTTATAGGAGTAAGTAAGAATAAAATCTCAGGAACCATTCTGACATCTAATCATATAAATGGCAGAAACACTTTCGATAATCCAGAAGAAGTTGTTATTAAGGATTTTAAAGATGTAGAAATAAACAACAATAAAATACAAGCTTGCATTCCATCAAAGTCTATTATCACACTTAAGGTATATTAAATCAAAAAACAACCACTATTATTAATTTCAAGCTTAATACTAACTTAATAGCAACAGATTGTAGAAGAAAAATTTTCATACATATGCTATAATGCTTAAGTCGATTAATTATTTAAGTTTAATAATCAAACTTTTTCTATAAATATATAGACAGAGAGGATGTAACAATTGAGATTATTCGTTAGAGATAAAAACTTTTATAAAAAAACAGCGGCAATTGCAATACCAATTTCATTACAAAGTCTAATTACTATTGGGGTAAATATGACCGATAATATCATGATTGGTTCACTAGGAGAAAACGCATTATCTGGAACTGCTTTAGCCAACCAATTTATCACCATCTTCCATATTGGATGTATGGGCATATCTATGGGGGCCAGTGTTTTGACCTCACGATTTTGGGGCATGAAAGATAAAGAATCACTAAAGAAAACCATTACAATAATGCTTAGATTTTGCATCCTATTATCAGCATTATTTATGGCAGTAACTATAATATCGCCTTCATTTCTTATGCGAATCTATACAAGTGACATAGAAGTAATAAAGCAAGGTGTTCTTTACTATAAATGGATGGTACCCTGTTACATATTGCTTGGTTTGTCTTTGACCTGTACTATTATACTAAGAAGTGTGGGACAGGTTAAGATTCCATTATTAGCTTCTATAGGTGCGTTTTTTATAAATGTATTTTTTAATTATATGTTTATATTCGGTAATTTTGGAGCACCAGCCATGGGTACAGAAGGAGCTGCTCTTGGTACTTTTCTAGGAAGAATATTTGAGTTTTCAGTTATCTGCATTTACTTTTTCTTTTATGATAAAAAAATAGGCTATCGCCTAAAAGACATTTTTATGAATTGTAAATCTATTGTTCGTGATTATATAACAGTGAGTATACCTGTATTTATTTCAGACATCTTGCTTGCCCTAGGTAACTCAGCGGTTGCCATGGTTATGGGAAGAATAGGTAAGGATTTTGTGTCTGCTAATTCTATAACTGTTGTTACCCAGCAATTAACCACAGTATTTATACAAGGTGTATGTCATTCCGGCAGTATCATAACTGGCCACACCTTAGGAGAAGGAAAAAAGAAGAAGGCACAGGAGCAGGCTTATACCTTTTTAATGTTAGGGATAATAATAGGAGCCATGTCGGGGGCTATTATCCTAGCACTTAGCAATACTGTAGTAAACTTCTACAATATAACAGATGAAACAAAGACTATTGCAATAGAACTTATGAGATCTATTGCAATAATAGTAGTATTTCAATCTATGAACAGTATCCTCACAAAGGGCGTTTTGCGAGGTGGTGGAGACACAAAGTTTTTAATGCTAGCTGATATCTTATTCCTATGGATCTTGTCTATACCTTTAGGCTATCTTGCAGGTCTGGTCTGGAATTGGTCTGCCTACTGGATATACTTCTGCCTAAAAAGCGACCAGATAGTCAAAGCAATATGGTGCATCTTTAGATTAAGAAGTGGTAAATGGATTAAGGCAATTAATAAACAGGAATTATAATTCTTGTCCCTTATATCAAATACATCAGAACTTTATAATATGTATATAGGTTATCTGTAATAAGTCTTTAGGTTCCAGAATTAATTTTCTAAAAGTACTTGGAAGCGGATATATCTCATGTTTTTTATTATGATGTATTTGACTTTTTGTAATTGCTTCTCCTTTGTGGACATACCACTCCTGATATGTGCTCCGACTTATTGAGGTCTAATACAACTCTTGTCTTTTCGGCCAGCGATAGATTAATTTTAGTAAGGTCTTCCATGACAGCATTATGTACAGTTATCACGTTATTACTTAATATTCTTAACCTAATTGATTGGATTAATAATTGTTTTTTTACACTTTTCCGATTTTCTGATTCTTTTATAAGCAATTACCATTATTAGACCAACTACACTTGTTGTGGCACCGAATATTATACCTCTAATGAAAACTCCTGATAATATGGGCTTAATCAAAGTATAGATATCTTCAATTTCACCAAACAGGCTTGCCTTTATGATATATCCTGCTAGCATTACCAATGTAAATAGGAAGCCGACTATCAGAATAGGAATTCCGATATAGCTAAGTGGGGCTTTGATACTTCGGTGTAGATAAGATATCCAGATTATAAGTCCCAATAGAAAAATTCCTGAGACAATCACTGCTATCATCAAGGTAGTATTAGCAAATAGTTTATGAACCCACTCTATATTGTTTTCTTCTATGATTGTATCAATATTATCAAGTGATATGCTCTCTAGTATTTCTTCCTCCTTCAGATACCTCTCAAGCCCCTTTAGGTCACTAGAGCTAATCTCTATTCCAGCAACGTCCTCAAAAACATCCTTGTTATCCTCTACCAACCGTACAATTTCTCGAGCCGATATCTCATTTGTCCTAGAACCAGATATCGCATACTTAGCATATTGTGATAGTTTATCTGATAGATAGTCAGAGAAGGTCGCTTTCTCTAAAATCTCCTCAACTTCATTTTTTGACAATCCTAAAAAGGTTCTATCATACAATACGTTATAGATAATATCAGCTGCTGTATCTCCCTCATATATATAACTCCAACCATCAACTAGGATATTATCCAGTTCAATATTGATATAATCAATCTTTTGGAATGCCTTTTTCATTACCTTGGTTGACAAGCTTGTCTTAACAAATAGTGTGGATAAGAATAGCAATGTAACGATTAAGGCCAGAATGGACAAACAAACAGAAGCAATTTTAACTCCTATCCCAATCTTCTTAACGTGTTTATCAGTAACCTGTTCATTAGATACTTCATCCAACTTATTAAGCATCGTCATTTCATTAGCAGTTGTTTCTTGACTTGCTGCTACTTCTGTATTAATCTGTGATTCTATTGAAGCACCAAATTGTGGCTCCGCTACCTCCACTGGTATTTCCTGATGTATATTTATTTCTGGCGTATCTGCCTGCTGAATTGGCGTATCTACAGATACCTCTGGCTGGTGTTCTACATAAGGAGGATCTACCGCATCCTTAACATAACTACGATTCTTTGTCCCGCATATCTCACAAAACTTATAGCTTGATTCAATTTTGTTTCCACATCCCACACAAAACATTTAAAATTCCTCCATATCAATATAGTAAAGTGACTTCTTATATACTATTTTAGCACAATATGGTTAAAATAAATAGTCCAAATCAGTAGGATTAGTAGCCTTTAATACTATAAATAAGCTCCTTAATGGACTTAACTTTTTTACTAACTAATGCTTTGTGATTAATATATAATGTCGATATTAATATTCCATTTACAAAAAAGGCACCCTACGTGAATTCTATTTCTCACATAAAGATACCTTTCTTAGTAAATTCATTTTTAATTAACTATATGCTAGTTGTATTTGGCTTTTTGTAAATACTTCTCCTTTGTGGCCATACCACCCCTGATATGGCGCTCCGACTTATTGAGGTCTAATACGACTCTTGCCTTTTCGGCCAGTGATGGATTAATTTGGGTAAGGCGTTCCGTTAC
>JAAYRC010000186.1 GCA_012518975.1 Clostridiales bacterium | reverse complement strand
GCCCTAGGAATAATTGGGATGTATTATGGCATCTTAGATTCTTAGGGCGCTCTTTTAGTGAAGAGTAAATTCTGTTTTATAAAATAATATTAACATAATTGATAAATTCAGGACATTATAAGTCGAAATTTAGTAATGACGATTGTCTAAATAAATGCTATAATAGGAAATAAAGTTACCAAGCATTTGGAGGAGTATATGGATAAGAAAGCAAAAATTGCAATTGTGGGCACAATTGTTGCAATTTTAATTTTAATAATTGGAGTTGGAATTGTTGTAGTAAAAAAGTTTACGCCAAGCGATGAGGTTATGCCATTAACTGAATATTACCAGATAAAAGATTCCGAGCTGATGATTATACTTCAGGATAAGATATATGATAAAAGTGGTATTGTTGCAGATGGAATAGTTTATATTGACTATGATACTATAAAAAATGAATTTAATAATAGATTTTATTGGGATAGGAATGAAAATATATTAACCTATACTACTCCTACAGAAATTATTCAAGTAGAACCAGTAGGAAGTAAATACTCAATAACAAAAAGTATGATTAAGACGGAATCGGTGTCAGAGTACCCCATAATTAAGCTTGATGGGGATGATGTGTATGTTGCCTTGGATTTTGTTCAAAAGTATTCAGATATTAAGTATCGTTTTTATACAGACCCTAATAGAGTAATCATTGATTATAGATGGGGGGATTATCTGTTTACAGAGGTTTCAAAGGCTACTCAATTAAGATTTGAGCCTAATATTAAGAGTCCTATATTGCTACAACTTCCTGTTTCAGAGGAGCTAATGTATTTTACTGATGAGGCTCCCCAAAATGGCTTTGTTAAGGTTATGAATGAGGAAGGGGTTATTGGCTATGTTAGGGAAAAACATATTAAAGCCTCATACCATAAGTCTATACAAGGGACATATGAAGCCCCAGAATATACAGCTCAATTAAGGTCTGATAAAATAAATTTAGTATTTCATCATATATTTAATCCTAATGCTGCCGATAAACTTGAGGAGTTAATAAGTCAGACCAAGGGAGTAAATGTTGTATCTCCTACTTGGTTTAGTGTAAATGATAAATCAGGTACTATGTCTTCCTTGGCAAGTCAGGAATATGTAGATAAGGCTAAGGCGCTTGGATTGGAGGTTTGGGCCTTAATAGATGATTTTAATTCGGAAGTTGATATGTACGACTTGCTATCCTATACTTCCCGTAGAGAGAATTTATCCAATGCTTTAATAGAGGTGGCTATTCAATATAAAATAAATGGAATTAATATTGACTTTGAGAACATAAGCACCAAAGCTGGGGAGCACTATATTCAGTTTTTAAGAGAGTTATCTGTTAAGTGTAGGAACAATGGAATTGTATTGTCAGTAGATAATTATATACCTGCCCCATATAATAAGCATTATGATAGAAGCGAGCAGGCAGTTTTAGTAGATTATATAATTGTGATGGCTTATGATGAGCATTATGCTGGCTCTGAAGTCGCTGGACCTGTTGCTTCAATAGGTTTTGTAAAGGATGCTATAAGAAACACCTTAGAAGAAGTGCCTAAGGAAAAAACCATTATCGCAATTCCCTTTTATTCTAGGTTGTGGAAAGAAACTTCTGAAGGAGATATCACTAGTGAAAGTCTCTCTATGACACCTTCTAAGCAGGTATTTACTGATAACGGTATAGAACCAGAATGGGATGAAGCTAGTGGTAGTTATTATGGTGAATTTGAGAAAGATGGGGCCATATATAAGATATGGTTAGAGGATGAAAGATCCATAGAAGAGAAAATGAAGGCTATTTATGATGCTGATGTGGCCGGTATAGGTGCATGGAAGCTTGGTCTAGATAGAGAAGAAGTATGGAACGTTATTATACGCTATAATTAATCATAATTATGCTGTTTAGATAACTGCTGCAAATCATCTTATTTGCAGCAGTTATAGTTTTAGGATAAGATATGACCATGGCTTTAATAGTAAATTAATTCACCTTATATCGGTTTATAAGAAGAGAATATGTATAAAAAACTTCTCATAGTATGTAAGGAGGTTTATATGGGAAGTTAGTAATATGAAGAAAAAGTATTTCAGCATTTTTTTTCTTATACTAGTATTTATAGCTAGGATATTAGCATCAGAAGAGTCAGTTAAGGTTATGAGAAATTTCTTTCAGCCTAAGGTAACCATAGTAATTGATCCAGGCCATGGAGGAAGAGACCCTGGTAAGGTGGGAGTTAACCAAGCACTAGAGAAGGATATTAACCTAGCAATAGCTTTGCGCCTTAGGGATCTACTAGAGCAAAATGATATTAATGTAATATTAACCCGTACAGAGGATGTGGGCTTATATTCGGAGTCTGATTCAAATAAAAAGAGAGTTGATTTGAATAAAAGAATAGAAATAATTAATACAAGTGATGCCTTATTTGCAATTAGTATACATCAAAACAGCTTTAGCGGGGAAAGTGTAAAGGGCGCTCAGGTTTTTTATCATGCAGAGTCAGACCAGGGGAAGCTTCTTGCCCTAACCCTACAAGAGCAGATTAAAGAAACCATCAATGATGGAAATCACAGAAAGGCAAAGTCAAATACTAGTTATTATATGTTAAAGCATACATCATGCCCACTTGTCATAGTAGAATGTGGTTACTTATCTAATAGGAGAGAAAGTGAACTTTTAATTCAGGAGGAATATCAAGAGAAGATGGCGTGGGCTATTCATTTGGGTATATTGGAGTATATAAATAAAACGAATCCACAATAGATATTTAAGGTAAATAGATATGGATTAAATAGATAGACTGTGGATAAATCTATAAAAACATGATATAATCCTCGATAAGTAGAAAAGAAATAGTAATATGTATGAAGAATATCAAGGGATTATGTAATAGATGATTTTCAAAGGTGATTTAAAGGATTATCACTTGGAAAAAGGAGTATACATTATAGGATGAACACTATTATAATTAAAGCAGACAAGGGTAGCTTAAGGGAGGAAGATTTACAAGCCGCATCCAATATATTGCATAGGGGAGGCCTGGTGGCCTTTCCCACTGAGACCGTCTATGGATTAGGAGCAGACGCTTTAAATCCTAAGGCATCAAAGAAAATATATGAGGCAAAGGGTAGGCCCTCTGATAATCCTTTAATTGTTCATATATCGGATATAAAGCATATAGAGGATATTGTAAGAAATATTCCTAATAAAGCATATGAGCTTGCAGAGGTATTCTGGCCTGGGCCTTTGACTTTAATACTAAATAAAAAGCCTAATGTTCCTGCTAGTACCACAGGAGGTCTAGACACAGTTGCTATTCGCCTTCCTGCAGCTAAAATAGCAAGGGATATTATTGCCGCTTCTGGAGGTTTTATTGCAGCCCCTAGTGCAAATACTTCCGGAAAACCCAGTCCTACTAAGGCTGAACATGTAATAGCTGATTTGTATGGAAAAATCGATATGATTGTTGATGGGGGTGAATCAACCTTAGGACTTGAATCAACCATAGTGGACTTATCAGGCCAAGATCCAATTATTTTAAGACCAGGATCTATTACTAAAACCATGCTTGAGAATGTAATTGGCAATATTGAATATGATGCTGAAGTTTTAAGAAGATCCATCAATGAAAATATAGTAGCTAAGGCTCCAGGAATGAAATACCTCCACTATGCTCCAGAGGGTTGTCTGACTATCTATGAGGGAGACATACAAAATGTAGTTAAGGCAATTAACATAAAGGCTAAGGAGTGCCTGGACCTTGGAAGAAGTGTTGGTATAATAGCAAGCAAAGAAACAGCAGGCCTATATGAGTATGGAGAAGTAAAAACAATAGGTTCAAGAAAAGATGAGAATTCAATTGCAGCAGGTTTATATGGTGTTTTGAGGTATTTTGATAAGAATCATACTGAGTTTATATTTTCAGAGAGCTTTGCAAGTGATGAACTTGGACAAGCTATTATGAACCGATTATTAAAAGCAGCAGGTTATAGAATTGTAAGTGTAGACTAAGCTAGCTAATGGAGGTGGATAATGATATGTCAAAATATAAGAAATTAATATTTGTATGTACAGGTAATACATGTAGAAGTCCAATGGCTGAGGTTATTTTTAGGAACCTTGACCAGGAAAGTGACATTTTGGTCTTGTCAAGAGGACTAGTAGTTTTATTTGGAGAACCGGTTAACCCTAAGACTGAGGTTGTACTTAATAAGCATGATTTAGAAATTAAAAATCACATATCAGAAGGGTTAAAGGATTCGGATATTGATGACCGTACACTTATACTAACCATGACCAATGCCCATAAAATAAGACTACTTGAGACCTATCCAAATGCCAAGAATGTATATACTATTAAGGAGTACGCCGGTGAGTCGGGAGATGTGGTGGATCCATACGGAGGGACTTTGGTAGATTATGAGGAATGCTATATAGAACTGGCTAGACTGGTGAAAAAAACTATTTACAAATTAAATGAAGAATATGAAAGGGAGATATAGATGATAGCAATAGGAAATGACCATACAGGATATGAATTAAAAATGGAGATAATTAAGTATTTTGAGGACATGGGTATAGCATATAAGGATTTTGGATGTGAAAAACTTGATTCAAGTGATTACCCTGTATATGCAAAAGCAGTTGGTAGGGCCATTCAAAAAAAGGAATGTGATCTAGGAATCTTGATTTGTGGAACTGGAATAGGTATATCAATTGCTGCTAACAAGATGAAAGGTATTCGGGCAGCACTATGCCATGATTGCTTTAGCGCAGAAGCAACAAAGCTACACAATGATGCCAATGTATTAGCAATGGGAGCAAGGGTAGTTGGGCCAGGCCTTGCAGTTAAAATTGTAGATACTTTTTTAAATACTAACTTTTCAGGAAATGAAAGGCATGTTAGAAGGGTTCAGATGCTTGAGGAGGAATAAGCCGTTTCAGCTTGGTCTATAGGAGCTTTAAGACCATCGAACTTGCCTAGGTTTATAATTTTTAATAGCTTGTCTAAGATGCGAATGGCATGGGTTGCTTCTTTTTTAGAAATGAGCCCAAGCTCTAAAGCATCAGCAAGCTCATCTAAGTCCAAAATTTCTATAGATCCATCCTCATACACAATAACATCTATCAGTAAGTCTTCAAAAATCATGCTATTAGGATCAGGGCCATCCTTAGTTTGAAATATATCACAGTACCAGTATAGGATTTGATTTTCGTTTTTATATACCTTACTGACCTTAATGCCCTGGTCCAAATAATATGCAGAGACGCCACTTGCCATGTTTTTTTTTGGACGGAGGGGTCTCCATTTTGTAATTATCAGATTGTCATCATTAAGGAGAATGAGATCATCTTTTAGATGAACAAAATCATTGGGGATAAACCTTTTTCTATAGAGAGAAATCTGGTTCATATAGGAAGCCTCCATTTGTTATGATTTTTAGTATTATTAGCGACTATTATAACATATTTTTGTCTATTGGTATAGGACAAAAAGTATATAAAGACTCAAACCTGGGAATACTTATAGGTAGAAAAAAAAGTAGTCTTAAGATGGAGGTGGACTTATTGGAGAAGATCGATCGTTTTCTTGAATGGCTTTTGCATATTTTCTCACTAAAGAGAACTAAGATTACATTGTATATTGTGGCAGTTCTTTGGCTTTCATTGGTTACTCAGATTATAATGAATAGGGTGTTTTTGCAAGACTTGAAAATAGCAGAGGCTTTTGTTAAGACCAATTCAGAAGAACTGGAATGCAATTTAGAGATTATTGCTGAGCATCATATGGATTTTTTAAGTGAAGAAGATAAAAAAAATATATTGTACCATTTAGCTAATGCTATAGACCTTAAGATTGACAAGGATATTACCATAAGTAATGAAGGTGATCGGTTAGAATATG
This sequence comes from Clostridiales bacterium, assembly GCA_012518975.1. Lineage (GTDB taxonomy): Bacteria > Bacillota > Clostridia > Lachnospirales > Lachnospiraceae > Mobilitalea. Next base: position 1,187 of record JAAYRC010000186.1, on the reverse strand, counting down.
TATATAGTAAGAACGCTAAAATGGCGGAGACATCTTTAAAGATAGTTAGCTTGGAGGAAGAGTTTGATAAAGCTATTAAGGTTAAGCATTATATTGTTGTTAGGTTAAACATTAAGGAGTCGATCAAAAGTGTGGAGCGGTTTAGAAATCTTTTAGACCAGGCTTTGGATGAGATAGGAATAGAGCAAAGGCAGGTTAATGTACAGTATGAAGGCTATGTTTTGGGACGATTATCTTTGATAGATAGTGAGAAAATGGCTCGTTTATTAGTAAAAGACTTGCAGGGTGAGCTTGCCTTTGACTATCAGCAGGGTAACACCTATACCGTATATGCTTATACAGGTTTAATTGATGAATATATTGAGACGGTAGGTTGTAAAATAAATATTCAAATTGCCATGACTTATGATGAGGGAACAGATAAGACAAAAATATATCTAGCATCCCCTATATTAAATCAAAGCTGGTAAACTTAAAACAAAGAGGTTCGAAAAGATATAAATATAATCCCTTCGAACCTCTGAACCTTTATCTTCATCTATACAAGAATTAAAACCAACGCCGCCTACCCCTATAGCGTCGTCTTCTATTGAAAATTTCATTTAATAGTATAATGCTTATGAAATCTCTTAATAAATTTTGTCTTCTTGTTGGAGCGTGATAAAAGCTTTTAGCTTCTACTGATGGCTCATCATCCATATCTTTAAGTCTGTCATATACTCTTTCTGAAATTCTATCTAGTGAAACTCTGTCAGGAAATTCGTCAAACATAAGACTACCGTCATATTCTAACTGGTCGCATTCTTTATCTATTTCACGTTGTATTTGCTTGGCGGTATTTGGGTAGATTTGCTTAAAATAATTCATATCTCTGTCCAAATCTTCGCAGTTATCATATCCGTATAGAGGATATAGGGGTACCCCCATAGGTACATTATAAGGTGAGTTGTTAGGTATATATAAATTATTCATAGGCATACCGGTCCTAGGAGCTGTACTGTTCATAGGCATACCGGTCCTAGGAGCTGTGCTGTTCATAGGCATACCAGTTCTAGGAGTCGTACCATTCATAGGCATGCCAGTTCTAGGAGTCATACCATTCATAGGTATACCGGTCCTAGGAGCCGTACCATTCATAGGCATACTGGTTCTTGGACTAGTACCATCAAGAGAGGTATTTGAATTTT
>JAAYRC010000033.1 GCA_012518975.1 Clostridiales bacterium | reverse complement strand
TAGAAAAAATTCAGGCTCTTGGTGGAAATGCTGAGGTGATTTAATATGTTTAAAACATTCCTAAACGCTATAAAGGTTAAAGACATCAGGACTAAACTAATCTATACATTTCTTGCACTTATTATTGTAAGACTTGGAACTCTACTTCCAGCACCTGCTGTAAGTAGGGAGGCAGTAGAGCAGGCTTTTTCAGGTATTAATCTTGGTTTCTTTAATAATCTTACTGGCGGTTCCTTTACCAAGATGTCCATATTTGCTTTAAGTATTTCTCCCTATATCTCTGCATCCATTATTGTGCAGCTACTAACAATAGCCATACCTAAGCTTGAAGAGATGCAAAAGGATGGAGAGGACGGAAGAAAGAAGATTGAAAACCTAACTCGTTATATGGCGGTTGGTTTAGCAGTTGTTGAATCAATTGCAATGGCAATAGGTTTTGGTGGAAGCCCAGACGTATTGGATGGTGGTCTGACATTTACAAACATTGTACTTGTTGCAGCTTCCTTTACGGCAGGTTCAACATTTTTAATGTGGCTTGGAGAAAGAATCACAGAAAATGGCGTAGGAAATGGAATATCTATTATTCTTATGATTAATATAGTATCAACAATTCCTGCAGATTTCATCAGATTATATTATCAATTCGTATATGGCAAGCCAGTTGTAAAAGGAATCATTGCAACTTTAATTACAATAGCAGTAGTTATATTTACAGTTGTATTTGTATTGATATTACAGAATGGTGAGAGAAAGATACCAGTTCAATATGCTAAGAAGGTACAGGGAAGAAAGATGGTAGGTGGACAATCCTCCCATATTCCTTTGAAGGTTAATACAGCTGGTGTTATCCCAGTTATTTTTGCAGGATCTTTAATGTCATTCCCTATAGTTATAGGATCATTTTTGGGCAAGGCTCCAGGAAGAGGCTCTTTTGGAGAGAAGTTCCTTAAGCTTATGAGCCAAAGTGAATGGTTAAAGATAAAGGATTTTGATTTTGGAGAATTTAAGTACTCTATTGGATTACTGATTTATATAGCACTGATTATTTTCTTTGCTTATTTCTATACATCAGTTACATTTAATCCAATTGAAGTAGCTGATAATATGAAAAAACAGGGTGGATTTATACCTGGTATACGACCTGGAAAGCCGACTTCAGATCATTTAACTAAAGTACTTAATAATATTATTTTTATAGGTGCAGTAGGACTTATTATCGTATCTGTAATACCTATATTCTTTTCAGGCGCATTCAATGCAAGTGTAAGCTTTGGCGGTACATCAATAATTATTATTGTTGGTGTAGTCATTGAAACTATCAAGCAGGTAGAATCACAGATGCTGGTACGTCACTATAAAGGCTTTCTTAATGATTAATAAATGATTTATAGATAATACTAGGGTTTTCTGATATTCCTAAATGTTTATAAGGAATATCAGTAACCCTTATATGTCATTATATTAATAGGCCTTTAAAATTCTTAGAGCCATATGGAGAACATAATAGTGAAACATGTTAAATTACGGGGGGAGTACACATGAAAGTAATTATGTTAGGGGCACCCGGTGCCGGTAAGGGAACACAGGCAAAAAGAATTGCAACAAAGTATAATATACCTCATATATCAACGGGAGATATATTTAGAGATAACATTAAAAATAATACTGACCTAGGTAAGAAAGCCAAGGTTTTTATTGATAAGGGACTATTGGTACCCGATGATTTGGTACTTAAACTGATTATAGAGCGATTTAAGTTAGCTGATTGTAATAGTGGTTATGTACTGGACGGTTTTCCTAGGACTATACCACAAGCAACGGCACTAGATGAGGCACTTGAAAAGAATAATGATAGGGTTGAATGTACTATTAATATAGAGGTAGCAGATGAGGTAATAATAAATCGTATGGCAGGAAGAAGAGCCTGCTTAAGCTGTGGTAGAACCTATCATGTAGATACACTTCGTCCTAAGGTTGAGGGTGTCTGTGATTATTGTGATACAGACCTGGTACTTAGAGATGATGATAAGCCAGAGACAGTTAAAAAACGTCTACAGGTATATCATGAGCAAACCCAGCCACTTATAGATTATTATAATAATAAGGGCATACTTTACACCGTAGATGGTACTGGTGGAATCGAAGAAATATATGAAGAAATAATTAGGTTACTAAAGGATTAAGAAATTGACACAATCTGAAAGGAAGTATTGAATGGCAATCAACATTAAATCTGAAAGAGAAATCAAACTAATGCGAGAGTCCGGAAGAATTTTGGCAAATGTACTAAAGGAATTAGAAACCTACGTAAAACCTGGGATTTCTACTCTTGAAATCGATAAGAAGTGCTATGAGATAATTAAGAGCTATGGCTGCATACCTTCATTTTTAGATTATCGAGGCTTTCCTGCTTCTCTCTGCATATCAGTAAATGATGAGGTTGTCCATGGTATCCCAGATGATTACATCCTAAGAGAGGGAGATATTGTTAGTTTAGATTGTGGTGTAATATATGAAGGCTATCATTCTGATGCTGCTAGAACTATTCCTGTAGGAGAAATAACTAAGGAAGCAAAAAAGCTAATAGAAGTAGCAGAACAAAGCTTTTATGAAGGTATTAAATACGCTAAAGAAGGGAAGCATCTACATGAAATCTCTGAAGCAATACAGACCTATGTAGAATCCTTTGGATTTTCTGTAGTTAGAGATCTGGTAGGTCATGGAATTGGAAGAGACCTTCATGAAGAGCCTAATATACCCAACTTTAAACAAAGAAATAGGGGCCCTAGGCTTAGGGAAGGCATGACTTTGGCTATTGAACCCATGATTAATGCTGGACGATATGATGTATATTGCCTAGATAACGATTGGACTATAGTTACAGAGGATGGCTCTCTTTCAGCTCATTATGAAAATACCGTACTGATAACAAAAGATCAAGCAGAAATCCTGACAATTATATAAATATACGGAGTATTTAAATGTATGAATTAATTGGAGGCTTTGTTAGATCAAAAGCCGGTAGAGATGCTGGAAAATGTTATGTAATAATTGATACTAGTAATGAATATGTATATTTAGTGGATGGCAAGGTTAGAACTTTAGACAATCCAAAAAAGAAAAATCTTAAGCATGTTAAGAAGCTTAATTATAATGATCCTTTATTTGCTGAAAGAATTAAGAACAAATCAGTAATTAATGAAGAGATAAAAAGAACCATAAAATTGTTACTTAATGAAATTTCAAATAAGGAGGTTGAGTAATGTCAAAGTCTGATGTAGTAGAAATCGAAGGTACTGTGCTAGAAAAGTTGCCAAATGCAATGTTTCAGGTTGAGCTAGAAAATGGCCACAAGGTCTTAGCCCATATTAGTGGAAAATTGCGAATGAACTTTATAAAGATAGTACCTGGTGATAAGGTTACTCTTGAATTATCACCCTATGATTTGACCAAAGGAAGAATCATTTGGCGTGACAAGTAAACTTCGGTAAAAAATTGCTTGCTATTAGTTTTAAGCGGTGATATAATAGACGTTGCGCATTTATCTTGCGTGATGGCAAACGCTAATTTTTCAACAAGCGTACTTTTTTGAAAGGGGCGAATTACTGTGAAAGTAAGATCATCAGTAAAACCAATTTGCGAAAAATGCAAAGTAATTAGAAGAAAGGGTTCTATCAGAGTCATCTGTGAAAACCCAAAACACAAACAAAGACAAGGCTAATATACAATAGTTGGGTAAAGCTATTGTTTTATATATAATAGTTCTTGCTTTTTGTGTTACAATCATCTGCCATAGGCAGGCATGTTGTGATATTGTGGGCTGATATTATATTTGCCTTAAGATATTGTGACCGTCATCACAAGAGTCTTAGCTTGCATATTATTATGCTTGTTACAATTTAAAGCGGCTGATTAATTTTTAGTAAAACAATATTATTTTGGAGGTGTACCAAACACATGGCACGTATCAGTGGTGTAGATTTACCAAGAGATAAGCGTGTAGAGATCGGACTTACCTATATATATGGTATAGGTAGAACAAGTGCGAATCGTATTCTTGCGCAGGCAAATGTTGATCCTAATACTCGCGTCAGAGATTTAACTGATGATGAAGCTGCTAGGATTCGTGACGTTATTGATGAGACACAGATGGTTGAGGGTGATTTAAGAAGAGATATCGCACTTAACATAAAGAGATTACAGGAGATCGGATGTTATAGAGGAATCCGTCATAGAAGAGGACTTCCTGTACGTGGTCAGAAGACTAAGACCAATGCCAGAACCAGGAAGGGTCCTAGAAGAACTGTTGCAAATAAGAAGAAATAATCTTTGAAGCGCAACACAATATAGTAAGTAAGAAATGTTTACTTTCTTATTTAGAAAAATCCAATAGGAGGGTTTGTTTAAATGGCTAAGAAAATAGCATCAGCAAAAAAAGGGACTAAGAGACGTGTCAAGAAGAATGTAGACCGTGGACAGGCACATATCCAGTCATCCTTTAACAATACAATTGTTACGCTGACAGATGCAGAAGGAAATGCGCTTTCTTGGGCTAGTGCCGGTGGATTAGGCTTCAGAGGTTCAAGAAAATCTACTCCTTATGCAGCACAGATGGCAGCAGAAACAGCAGCAAAAGCAGCACTTGTTCATGGTTTGAAATCCGTAGAAGTTATGGTAAAGGGCCCCGGTTCAGGCAGGGAAGCAGCAATTCGTGCGCTTCAGGCATGCGGTATAGAAGTAACAAGTATTAGAGACGTAACACCGGTTCCACATAACGGATGTCGTCCACCAAAACGCAGAAGAGTCTGATTAGGAGGTAGAATAAAATGGCAAGAGATATGGGTCCAGTTTTAAAGAAATGCAGATCTCTTGGTTTGGAGCCGATGTTTTTGGGTATCGATAAGAAATCCAATAGATCCTTCTCCAGAGCAGGAAAGAAAACCAGTGAATATGGTCTGCAGATGAGAGAAAAACAAAAAGCTAAATTTATTTATGGCGTATTAGAGAAGCCATTTAGAAATTTATTTAACAGAGCCCAAAAGATGAAGGGTGGCACCGCTGGTGAAAACCTTATGACTTTATTAGAGCTTAGACTAGATAATATTATATTCCGCATGGGATTTGCTAGAACAAGGGCAGAGGCTAGACAGATTGTTAATCATAAGCATGTATTAGTAAACGGCAAGTGCGTGAATATTCCGTCTTATACAGTAAAGGCCGGAGATACTATAGAGATTAAAGAAAAAGCCAAGGGTGCTCAAAGATATAAAGATATCTTAGAAGTAACCGGAGGAAGAACTGTGCCTGCATGGCTTGAGGCTGATCAGGAAACATTATCAGGTGCGGTTAAGGAAATTCCTACAAGAGACCAAATCGATGTCCCGGTTGATGAGATGTTAATTGTCGAGTTGTATTCCAAATAGTAAAGGTGTTTTTATCGTTATTATTTATAGAATAGTAAGCAACTCAAATAACCCAGAAGGAGGGTCCTGTTGTGTTTGATTTTGAAAAACCCAGAATAGAGATTGTGGAAATTTCCGAAGATAAAAGATTTGGCCGTTTTGTAGTAGAGCCATTAGAAAGAGGATATGGAACAACCCTAGGTAATTCACTTAGGAGAATTATGCTTTCCTCACTACCTGGCGCTGCAGTAAGTCAAATTAAGATTGACGGAGTAGTTCATGAATTCAGTGTTATATCCGGTGTTAAGGAGGATGTAACTGAAATTGTTATGAATATTAAAAATCTGGCAATCCGTAACACAAGTGATGCGAATGAGCCTAAAGTTGCCTATATTGAGGCAGAAGGCGAAGTAGTAGTTACAGCAGGGGATATACAGGCCGACCCGGATATTGAGATACTTAATCCAGACCAAGTGATTGCTACCTTGTGTGGTGGCCCAGACAGTAGATTATTCATGGAGCTTACCATTACAAATGGAAGAGGTTATGTAAGTGCTGAAAAGAACAAAAAAGATGACCTACCAATCGGGGTTATTCCGATTGACTCCATATATACTCCAGTAGAAAGAGTTAATTTATATGTTGAAAATACCCGTGTAGGGCAGATAACAGACTATGATAAATTAACCTTAGATGTGTGCACTGACGGTACATTAGTACCAGACGAGGCATTAAGTCTGGCCGCGAAGGTTTTAAGCGTTCATTTGGATTCTTTCATAGATCTATCAGAGCATGCTAAGACGGCTGAAATCATGGTAGAAAAGGAAGATGACGAGAAAGAAAAAGTACTCGAGATGAATATCGACGAATTGGAATTATCAGTTCGCTCTTATAACTGCTTAAAGAGGGCAGGAATCAATACTGTAGAAGAGCTTACGAACAAGACAGCCGAGGATATGATGAAGGTAAGAAATCTTGGACGTAAATCTTTGGAAGAAGTATTGTCAAAACTGAAAGAGCTCGGTTTAACCTTAAAACAGAGCGAAGACTAATCAGTTAAGAGAATAATTCAAAGGAGGGAATGACATGGCAGGTTACAGAAAGCTTGGCAGAACATCAAGCCAGAGAAAAGCTTTACTAAGGAACCAGGTAACGAATTTATTATATCATGGTAAAATCGTTACAACCGAGGCCAAGGCAAAAGAGATCCGCAAAATTGCGGAGGGAATGATTGCACTTGCTGTAAAAGAAAAAGATAATTTTGAAACTGTTACGGTAAAAGCTAAGGTTGCACGTAAGGATAAAGATGGTAATAGAGTCAAGGAAGTAGTAGACGGAAAGAAAGTTTCTGTATATGATGAAGTTGAAAAGTCTGTTAAGAAAGACAACCCTAGTCGTCTTCATGCAAGAAAACAGATGATGAAATATCTATACCCTATTACTGAGGTGCCTGAAGAAGCTGCTGGTAGAAAAAGAGGAACAAAATCTATCAACCTATCAGATGTGCTATTCGAAGAGATTGCACCTAAGTATGCAAACCGAAATGGCGGATATACCAGAATAGTAAAAATCGGGCCTCGTAAAGGCGATGCTGCGATGGAAGTATTAATCGAGCTAGTATAAGAAATAAGCTTACTCGAATATAAGGGGACGTAAAACTTATTAAAGTTAACGTCTCCTTTTTAAAATATTATTATTTAGGCAATTGCGAAACATAATAGGGGTTTAGTGAGTTTCGCAATTATATTATATTATTATATCAATAAATAGAAAAAATTATTAATAGATATCATCCTAAGTAGAAGGAATAGATATAATTTATAGAATATTAGTTAAGTATATTACACTTGTAGAAAAGTAAAATATTGTAAATAATGAAAG
>JAAYRC010000185.1 GCA_012518975.1 Clostridiales bacterium | reverse complement strand
TTTTTCTACGCTCATAAGACCCCTCCTTAAGACATTATACTTTACATCCCCAATAAAATCCATAGAAAGCACAAAAAATACATGCATAAATTAATGCATGTATTTTTTCTTATCTTATTATTAAATTAGGTATAACCTATTCCCCTAGATTTCTTTTTTCCACAAACCATGTAAATTGCAATATTCATAAACCGCAATAACTTCATCATCTTCTATTGCAAATACTGCTTTAGGATCTTGGCCTGGAACTAAATCCTTCCTTTGACCACCATTCTTAGTATGAAGATAAATCCACATGATATAATGCTTCTCTTCCATTGGATGGAGAACTTCACCTACATCAACCTGAACAATATTGCCAACTACGGATACACTAGGCACATGCTTTTCTTGTGATGCATCAACTGTATTTGCAACCATTCTCTCCATGTCCTCGCCACAGCATACTACCGATACTCCAGAGTCATAGAGCTTTTCTATGATATTTCCACAGTGCTTACACTTAAAAAACTTCGGTTCTTTTTGCAATTTCATTTCTCCTTTCATAAAACACCTTTTAAGGCTTTTATAGATATGGATATTATTACATTAATAGTATAACCTAGAGGAATATTTTAGTCAATTCATCAAATATTTTTTATAGCTCTAACATTCTTAAAATATCGTTTTTAGGACGAGCCCCTACTGCTGTGGCTGATACCTTACCTTCCTTGACTACCATAAGGGTAGGGATACTCATGACGCTAAACTGTGCCGCCAGCTCACTTTCCTCATCTACATTAATCTTACCTACCTTAATTCCTTCGGTTTCCTTTGCTATCTCATCTATTGTAGGAGAAACCATTCTACATGGTCCACACCAGGAAGCCCAAAAATCAAGTAATACTGGCTCTTTTGATTGTAGCACCTCTTGTTCAAAATTTTGTTTTGTTATTGTAATAGCAGCCATATTATTTCCTCCTTCATAATTAACTATATTTTTACTGTTTATTATTTACCTATTTATTGTCTTGATGATTATACTATAGCAGGATACTAATTAACTTTCTGTGATGTTATCACATTTATCTTAGTAATTTAACTTGTAGAACTTTCCTGGCTACTAGTTGAAGCAATTTTTACTATTTCAAATTGAGAGTTCAGGACTAGCCATAGCTGATTATAAAAAAACATTACATTCCATAACGCAACACCATCAAAGTCAAAGGTGGGAACTATACTTAGTATAGCATTAATTCCTCTGGCATCCCTAAATCTAACTATATATTCATTTTGTGAATAAAATTGAAAATAAGAAGCCTTGGTAACATCATCATATTGTATCTCGGCAGCAACCTCTCTAGCTAAATCTATGACTGAATCATAGCTCAGGGATTGCCCCCTTGTTACACCGTCTATATATGGCAGGCTCCATATATATCCTATAGTAGAGATACCAAAATCTATTTTGTCAGAGGATATATGACCTACCATATATTCAACTAAATTTCTTATGGTATCAAAGGATGCCACAGTTGGCGCAATACCAAAAGAAAATCCAAACTCATATGAAATTATTATAACACTATCAGCTAGGACTCCAAGCTCACTATACTGCAGATCAGGATATTTTATATTTAATAATAATTCAAATACACTTAAACTAATACTTATAACAAACATATAACCTCTTGCACGAAGCTGGCTTGAAAGCTTTCTTATAAAGTCCACATACAGGGGGCGATCATCCGGTTTAATATATGGTGTATTAAAATCAACCCCGTAATATCCTTTTCTAGATAATGTCAAGACTATGTTGTTAATTAAGCTGTCCTGATACTCTTCATTAGCTAAAATATTATGAATAACTTCAATTTCCTCTGCCTGACTTGTTGAATAAGTAGTTAACATCATTAATGGCGCTACTCCATATAACTTAGCCGTTTGTATTATCTCCATATCGTCATTACCTAATATTTCTCCCTGGTTAGTATAAAAATATGAATAGACTGTAAGATAAGTTAAAAAGGGTAAGGTCTTGATAAGAGTATCCATACTTACAAAAGGATATACAATACCTTTAGTAGCGATTTGTTTGATTTTATCTCCCCTGTATTTAATTACTATAACCTCCCCAGGAAATATATTTTTTCTATTAGATAGATAGGGGTTGTTTCTCAAAAGGTCAATAATAGTGGTATTATAACTTTCCGCAATACTTGCTAAGCTATCTCCATCCTCCACTGTATGTTCTATCTCTGGATATAAAATTACTAAGGTTTCTCCAATAACTAAGTTATTAGGATTATCTATTCCATTCTCTAGAATTAGTCTTTCAACAGATTTATCATAATACTCGGCTATAGAATAAATGGTCTCCCCTTGTTTAACAACATGAATTATCATAGCTACCCTCATATTGGTTTTATATCATTGTATGATTTACTATTATATTGATATGCTAGAGGTTTATCAAAAGGCAAAAGAAGAGAATAATCCCAAAGCATACTAGGTACGGTATTGTTGGACTTATTGATCTACTAGAGCAAGTTCACCATGACTGGATTAGCAAACCGGAAGATATGATAGAGATTGGCAATAGAATTACTCAGATCATGAAAAAAGAATTTCAAGGTAAATCTGACAAGTCAGAAACTTCAAAGGATTTGATAAATCTAGCAGTAACTCAGCTTAAGCAGAGCTTTGACCACAATTATGGTGGCTTTGGAAATGAGCCAAAGTTTCCTACTCCCCACAAGTTAATGTTTCTTTTAGCCTATTCATACCTTGAGTCAGATGAACAAGCCTTGTTTATGGTTGAAAACACCCTAACCAATATGTATAAAGGCGGTATATATGACCATATTGGCTATGGCTTTTCAAGATACTCTACAGATGCCAAATGGCTTGTACCTCATTTTGAGAAAATGCTTTATGATAATGCCCTACTAGCATCTACTTATCTTGAAGCATACCAATATACCAAGAAGCCCCTATACAAAACCATTGCCACACAGATACTTGAATTTATAAGAAGGGAAATGACAGATAGAGAAGGGGGTTTTTATTCTGCACAGGATGCCGATAGCGAAGGTGTTGAGGGCAAGTATTACGTCTTTAAACCAGAAGAAATAACAGCAGTCCTTCAAAATGATGACGCAAGCTTCTTCTGTAATTATTTTAATATAAGTAAGGATGGCAATTTTGAGGGATCATCTATTCCTAATCGACTTCATGCCACTGATTTTGATCCTGATAACGAAAGAGTTCAAAGGCTATGTAATTATATCTATCGCCACCGTCAGAACCGCTATAAGCTACACAAGGATGACAAAATTCTTACATCTTGGAACTCACTTATGATATCTGCCTATGCTAAGGCAGCTATTATACTGCAGAATAATGACTATGCCAATATTGCAGAATGGGCAATTAGCTTTATCAACACCAGGCTTATAGATGAGAAAGGAAACCTCTATGTAAGATACCGCGAAGGGCAAGCTGCAAATAATGGCAACCTAGATGACTATGCTTTCTTTTGCCGAGCACTTCTAGATGTATATGATGCAACCTTTAATATAGACTATCTTAAGCAGGCTATAGATATAGGAGACAAGATGCTTCTTGATTTCTGGGATGATATCAATGGAGGATTTTTCCTTACTGGAAACAATTCGGAGAATCTAATTTATAGACCAAAGGAGGTCTATGACGGGGCGATTCCTTCTGGAAATTCAGTTGCAGGATATGTTCTGCTTAGATTAGCCCATATCACCGGTAAGTCTAAGTTTAGAGAATATGCTGATAAGCAACTAGTTTTTCTTGCTGGTCAGGCCAAGGATTATCCATCGGCTTACTGCTTTGCCCAATTGGCATTTCTAGAAGCTCTTTATCCATCAAAGGAAATCGTATGCGTAGTCAGTAATAAAGATGATAATGTGAATACCACTAAAACAGTCAAAAAAAATCCTCAAGATAATCCTGAGTTTGATGAACTAAGAAATTATATGGCTTCATCTTATAATCCAAATATGACTGTCCTGGTTAAAACAGAAGAAAACCAAGAAAAACTTCATAATATAGCTAACTATGTCAAGGATTATCAAGTAATAGGTGATAAAACCACATATTACATCTGTGAAAATCATAGCTGTCAAGCTCCAGTATTTGAATTAAAGCCTAGTAAGCAATAATAATTAATCGGTGCTAGAAGCATTTACAAAATGTAAATTGCTCAAAGCACCGATTATTAATTTTATGTTTAACCCATCATCCTTAAATCATTTTCTTCTTATCTTTTTACAAACCATAATCCTTGAGGACACGTTCTGCAAGGTCTGAAGGGGTTAAACTTTTTTTATTTGTTATTAGGTCATCATTATACAAAAGATATTCAGAAGGAAAAGGCCTCAAATTATATTCAGACGCCATTGATCTACAATAACCACCTGCATTCATTATAGCCAAGTAGTCACCTACACGGATCTTTGGTATCTCTCGTTCAAATGCAAAGCAGTCTGTGGATTCACATATGTTTCCGTATACATCATATCTTTCAGGGCTACCCTCTGGATTACTAAGATTTACTATATGATGGTAAGCATCATATAGCATGGGTCTAATCAATTGTGTAAAGCTACCATTTGTGCCTACAATAAGCCTTCCTCTATTATCCTTTATAGTATTAACCTGAACAAGATAGGCTCCCGAGTCAGCTACAAGATATTTTCCAGGTTCAAAATACAAGCTTAGATCTCTTTGATATAGGTTACACAATTCCTTAAATAGGTCTGTGGTTCTTTTACCAAATTCCACATAATCAATCTCAACGTCCTCAGATGAATACGGTACCTTAAAGCCTCCACCAAAATCTATAAATTCCAAATCAGGAAAGTCTTCTGGTTTGGCAATGCCTATAAGGCTCTTCATACCCTCTATTACCTTATCTAAGTCAGATATTCCACTACCCGTATGCTCATGTAGTCCTATGATATGGATATTATATTTCTGTGAAATGGCAATAGCCTTAGGAACATCACTCATCAAAATGCCAAACTTGCTCAAGTCACCAGCAGTCTGTACCATGGGGGTTTCCCCAGCCACAACATCAGGATTAATTCTTAAGCCTACCTTTGAGCCTGGATAGGATTTTCCATACTCTTCAAGACGAGATAGGGAATCAATAATGAACAAAACACCTTCATTATGAATTATATCCATCTCTTCATCGGTCATATTGTTGCCTGTAAATAAAATCTTCTTCGGATCAAAGCCTAGCTTTAAGCCTAGTAGGACCTCTGCTGGACTTACAGCATCAAGACCCAAACCATTTTCCTTCATTATTCTTAATATATGCGGATTATAGTTGGCTTTCATAGCATAAAATACTTGAAGATTATCTACATCAAAGCATTTTATGAACTTCTGATACTTATCTAGTATATAGTTCATATCATAGATATAGCTTGGTTTATCTACTTCATTACATATATCTAGCAGGCTTTTTTTCTGCATCCTATAGCCACTTCCATCATAATATATGGAATTACTAAATGTATTCATTACTCCTCCTCCCCAGTAAAAATACTTCTATTACCAGCATTATCCTAAGTATCTTTTGAGTGTATCTCTTACTGCACCCTTATCCTTAATCATTTCTAAAAACATTCCTTCTATCTTTTCTCCTAAACCAAGCTCATATAAGTTAACCGCAAATATTTTTTCGTTGGATAGTATAGGCCTTAGATTACCCTTATCAATAGAACTATCTCCTAACTTAATGTCTTTTACATAAGCCATCAGTTCATCTAGTAAAGGATCAGGGCTAGGTGTAAAAGGATTACCCTCATCATCGATACCCATTAGGTACCTGCACCATCCAGCTATGGTCAATGGAATAAATGTAAGATCTGTAACCTTAAGGCTATTACTATCCCTATATGCCTTAATGGTTTCACCATACCTAATAGGAATCTTTTGTGAAGTATCTGTAGCTATACGCTGGGGAGCATCAGGCATAAATGGATTTGGAAGGCGAAGCTCAAGAACTGCCTTTATAAAATCCTTTGGATCTAGCACACCAGGGTTTACGACTACAGGCATACCCTCATCATATCCAATCTTATGAACCAGCTTAACAAGCTGGGGGTCCCGCATCTCTTCCCAAATGCTTATATATGATAAAAGGCATCCAAAGATAGCAAGAGCTGTATGAAGGGGATTAAGACATGTACATACCTTCATCTTCTCTACCTTATCAACAGTTTCCCTATCGGTAAATAAGAAGCCTGCCCTTTCAAGTGGAGGTCTTCCATTAGGGAAGGAATCCTCAATTACAAGATATTCTGTCTCCTCTGCATTGACAAAAGGAGCTGTATAGGTATTCTTGGACGTAATAATAAGGTCTGTATCCTGGAATCCATCTTTTTCTAAGATTTCCTTTACCTTATCATCAGG
>JAAYRC010000184.1 GCA_012518975.1 Clostridiales bacterium | reverse complement strand
TCCAGCTTATTTCACGTCCGATTTCCTAAAAGCCAAGATTCCTAATGCTGTGGAAATGACTAAGAAGAATAAGCCTACCAATATTGGCCTAATAATCTCTCCGCCATTGTCAAGTGTCTGGCCTGCTGCATATATATTGTTCTGTAAACTATAATCACCAAAGTTAAGTTTTGTATCTATCTCAAGAAGATTTTTTACAATCAGATTGAGAATTTCATATGCCATACTACCAAACATAAGAATACATATATTGATTGCTATAACTCCACCATTGCTACGGATAGTCATAGCAACCATGACAAAGACAGAGGTTATGGCACTATGAAGTAACATCTCTATAACTACTAATCGTAATGTCTTCAAAAGAACAGGTCCATTATAGCTTGCTATAGAGCCTGTTATTATAGATCCTGTAATAGTAGTTATCAAAAAACAAAAAGCAACCATAATATATGCTGCAAGTGTCAATGTAATCACATATGACAGGTATATTTTATACTTTTCAAAACCCTTTGATACTATATTTTTCATAGTACCATATGTATATTCTGCTGTTATAAATATAGAAATAAATATAGCCAAAAACAAAAGAACCTGCCCATCACTGAAATTTGCTATTCCAAGCCCAATTCCATCCTTAAGGTTAAGAAAACTTATTTCCTCCGCACTAGAAGAGTCATCAAATAAATTATCTAACAATTTCAACAAAACTAATGACAATGTCATGAGTCCAGTATAAACAATAGTACATATATAAAAAGCCCTACTTTTAAACAACCTATAAAAATTTGATTTTAATAATTTAGTCATAATATCCCCCATTTTCATATATTACATTCATTCAATCTATTAATTACACGGTCTGTTCCATCAGTTTCATAAAATAATCTTCTAAATCCTGTTCAATTATCGTTGAAGAAGATATAGTAATATCATTTTTTGCAAGTTCGGTATTTATATTACCTGCGCTGTCTGATTTATTAATAATACGAATCACTTTATCGTCGATAACCCTTATTTGATCCTCACTTATTCCTAGATTTTCCTTTATTATTTTAAATGCTTTCACGGTATCATCCACAACGATTTCTTGTATTTCTTCTGCGTGCCTAGTTTTTAATTCTTCTTTTGTAAATTCATCAACCATTACTCCATTATTAATCACACCGTAACGTGTAGCTATTTTGGACAGTTCTCCCAAAATATGACTTGAAATAAGTATAGTAATATTGTTTTCCTTATTTAACTTCAATATTAATTCTCTAATCTCACGGATACCTGCTGGATCAAGTCCATTCATTGGTTCATCAAGCAAAAGCAATTCAGGTTCACCTAGTAAAGCTATGGCAATTGCTAATCTTTGTTTCATTCCAAGAGAAAAATTCTTAGCCTTTTTCTTACCAGTATCACTCAACCCCACCAAACTTAGCATAGGCTCGATGGTCATCTCGGGGTTAAGCCCAAGCAAAACACAATAATAATGCAAATTCTGCCTTGCTGTCAGATTTGGATAAACTGCAGGGTTCTCGATCATAGTTCCAATCTTACTTCTTTGCAAATCAAGATTATCGCTTTCAAAAAGTTTAATCTCACCACTGTTTGGTCTTGCCAATCCTGCAACTACTCGAATAAATGTAGTTTTTCCAGCACCATTCTTACCGATAAACCCGTAAATGTCCCCTTTTTTAACATTTAGGCTAACTTTATTAATAGCAGCTTTTTTCTTAAAAAATTTTGTCAAATCCTTAGTCTGTAATAAATAACTCATTTAATTTCCCCCTTTTGCTTTACAAAATGATAGGCCAATATTTATTTTTTTCTTTTCTTTCATTTTATCTGTTTTTTATTTTAACTTTGGAAATTATGTTAGAAATATACATTTATGATAGTACAAGAAAAATTTTAAGTCAAACACTTTTATTGTTATAAATTAACTGATACTTAATATAACACTACAAAATTAAAGAAATATTAGGCTTTTATAAAACTTCTATGAGAAAATGTTTTGTTTTGTTGCATCCTATGATATATTTAATTATAGAATTAGTTTTACTATATAAGTATAAAGGGCTGAAAAAATGTTGAAATTATCTATTAAAAAGAAAGTTCTACGAATTGCTATAATTTTAATTATATTGCTAGTACTGGGACTAGCTACTGTATTTGGTATAAATACTTTTATTAAGACTTCTTCAAAGAAAAGATTTTTATCTTTAGAGGAAGCCACCAATCTTGATGATGTAGATTGTATTCTTGTATTAGGGGCAGGCGTATGGGGGGACAGGCCTACTCATATGCTTGAAGACCGTCTAGAATATGGGATTTCTCTATACAAGATGGGCGCATCAGGCAAATTACTTATGAGTGGAGATCATGGTAGAGAAAATTATGATGAGGTAAATATTATGAAAAATTACGCCGTAAATCATGGCGTATTATCCTCTGATGTGTTTATGGATCATGCAGGCTTTTCCACTTATGAGAGCATTTATAGAGCAAGAGACATATTTGAAGCAGAAAAGATAATAATTGTTACGCAGGAATATCACCTGTATAGGGCCCTTTTTATTGCTGATAAGCTCGGACTTGAAGCTTATGGAGTAGCATCAGACCCTCGTGAATACGTGGGGCAAAGAAGCCGTAATATTAGAGAATTACTGGCAAGAGTAAAGGACTTTTTATACGTGATTGTAAAACCTGAGCCCACATATTTAGGTGACACTATTCCGGTAAGTGGAGATGGTGATGTAACAAATGATACCCCTTAAGGTAATCAAATAATTTTCAACGAAAACCTCTAACCCTTATAATTATAATAGGGTTAGAGGCTTCTTTAATATAATAAGGGCTGTAAAAGTTTAGGTCCCTGTTTTCTCCTATCATATAGACCAACAAACACTGTATTTGTTGTAATTGCGAATACAACAGAAAGAATGCTTATTATACTATAATATATGATATCATTAATCTCAATATCCAATTGTAATAAATGCAGGCCATGTTTGGGCTTGAAAATTGAGAAACACTGGTATCGCAGGAAGCATTAATAATAGCAGATAAAATTATTAATCCAGTAATTTATCTTTTCCTCCATATTATTAATTCATTCCTTTCTAGCTAATCATAAATTACCAACTATATACACAAGGTAATACTTATATCTAACAATTGCAATCTTATAATCATATATTAGTATTTAAACCATTCCTTTATTATATAGGGATTATACTTATTATGCATGAGACAACAATGGAAACATAATCTTATTATCCTTGAACAGATTTTCTTTCAACACAAACAGAGTAGTATCGTCTTCATGTAGTTCCGATACTTTAAAACCATTGATAAGCTTTGGTGTAAATCCAATAGTAGCTATTTTAGTATTTGGTTGTGCCATTGTACATAAAATATCATCTATCGTACATTCGCCTGGGCAGAAAATATCATAACAAATCAAATTTTCATCATCATACTCTGCAACTACTACGGCTTTATACTGCTCAATATAGTAAATGTTTTCCTTCATAAAATCCAAACAGTAAAACATAAGCAATCCATCATTGTTTTCCATTGGTAAAGCAGAAAAAGGATTTGAAAACTTATATGTATCCAGTAAAAGCTTTCTATCATGTGCCACTGACATATCAAGCTTATTAACTATTCCAAACTTTTTGCTCACTTTTTTTTGGAATTGGTGTTCTAATGCTTTTTCAAAGCCAAATTTAGGATAAAAATTCAATACACTATCATTTGCAAAAAGATAAATGGTATCACACTTATCTTTCCAATCTTCCAAAACCTTTTCTATCAGCCAACGACTTAATCCCTTGCCTCGATATTCTTTATCAGTCATAACTGTTCCTAATTGAATATACCGTTTTGTTTGCTTTTCCCATCTCGTATTTATTATGTTGACCGAAACATTTGATACCACCTTATCCTCATGTAGAAGAACGTATGGAATATAGTCATCACCCCAATAACCGCTTTGATACCAAGGCTCAAAGTTAATGCTATATGTATCCTGTGCCAGTTGATTAAAACTTTTTCTTACCAGCTGGTTTTCTTTGATATCTTTTATAAAATTATATTCATTACCATTAATATTGTATTTTATTTTTTTATCACTCACACGTGGTCTATACTCTTTTAAGTTCATTCTATCCCTCCTTTTATACTATATTATAATCTGCTCCGTTTAATTCTGCAATTCCAATCCGTATGATTTCATATTTTCAACCCGTGTGATTCTGCAGTATGATTCCGTTCCATTTGTTTTTTGCTCCCTATGTATTTTGTTACCATATCCAATCCTACACAAAAAATCGGACTATACTTTACATAACGTCCCATCTAAAGTATAGCCGTATTATGACCCCTTTATTATATATCATTTCAATTCTTTCCATATATGTCAAATGAATATGTTCAATAATCGGGTGGTAGATCAAATGAGTAACATTCAGTAGTTCGTTTAGGAAAACAACACCAAACAGAAAATCTCTAAACCTTTATAACTTCAAGGTTTAGAGACTTCTTTAATTAAGGCGACAACCAGATTTGAACTGGTGATCAGGGTGTTGCAGACCCATGCCTTACCACTTGGCTATGTCGCCATATTTTTTTCTTTCTGATAGTTATTTTATTATAGCAACGCTTTATTTATACGTCAAGAACATAAATTTTACAAGATTGTAATATAAAACATTTTATTACATATCACCCTATTATTCTACATGCATAAACTATAATAAGAGCCAATGAAAGGAGTTTTTATGAAAAAATATGTTTCCTTTTTATCATTATTATTATTTATGCTAAATATTTATACTCCAGCATTAGCTGCAAGCGTTCCTGCAGTCACCTATACAGGAAACGATGCAGATCCTAATATATATTCCCCTCCTAATGGGTGTATCCATTATCAAATTCCTAACAGCGATACAGCCGGAACCCATACTCTTATAATCGATAACCAGGGGGCTATCAATCCTGATGGTAGCAATTTATTCACAGCAACAATTGGAACCATTCCAGGTAATAATTATTCTGAATTGCTATCATGGAGTAGTAATTTTCCTATATATGCTGTTATTATCAGTAATGGAGATGTTTTCAACCTCTACCGATATGATACGGACTATCGTGGAGATACCAGTCTTCTTTCACCAGAAGATGCTTCAGGACTTCCTACTAGTATCAGTCATGTGTCTATTGTTATATGCCCAGATACTTTTTCGACTGGTCAAACTTCATCTTCTCTAGATGGCACACTATTAGCTTTTCTCATTGTAAATACTGTTTTTCAAATTATATCAACGATATTTCTTGGTATATTAGCATTCTTTTTGTTTTTAATACTCTTTGGATCCACTTTTAATATATTTGGCTCATGCATTAGTAGGTTTCACAGAAAATCACGAAAATCAGTAAAGTTTGGAGGCCATAATAAAGTCATTGTAGATTTAAATAAGGACCGTTGTAAAAATAAGGACAAGGATTGTGAGCATAAGAAAAAAGAGGACTGTAGCAAAGAAGAAGACAAAGAGTACAACTGCAAACCGCCGTACAACTATTGTGATAAAAAGCATGATCCTGGCGATGGCTATTCTCTGGATTGCAATAACAATGACCTTTTCCCTTATAATAAATATCACAATTACTATAAATAAACAATAATATAAATATAAAAAATAAGTAGGTGGTTTTTAGTCACCTACTTAGCTTTATATTCTTAGACAATTATATTCAATTAATTATTCTTGTACAAAAACTGTACCCGCTTCTCCATTTAATGCTTGTTTGCATTTTTTTATTGAAGTAATTATTGCCTTACGTCCTTTTTTTGAATTTACAAAATTACAGGAGGCCATTATTTTAGGTTGAATGGATCCAGCTTCAAACTCCCCTTGTGATATTAATAGTTCAGCCTCTTGTGAGGTCAATTTATTGATAAATTTCTGATTTGGCTTTCCATAATTTAATGCAACACTATCAACACTTGCAATAAATATTAAGTAATCAGCATCTAACTCTATAGCAAGTTTTTCAGAAGCAAAATCTTTATCAACTACGGCATCAACGCCCTGATATGTCCCATCCTCTTGTCTTATAACTGGAATTCCGCCACCTCCAGCAGCTATTACAATGAATCTTTGATCAATAAGATGGCGAATAGCATCCATTTCAATTATTTTAATTGGCCTAGGCGAGCTGACAACGTGCCTAAACCCGCTACCATCAATACTTTCACGCATAGTGTAACCATATGTCTTGGTTAGATAATCCGCTTCTTCCTTTGAAACTGTAAATCCAATCGGTTTATCAGGGTTTTGGAATTTTTCGTCCTTAGGATCTACTTCAATATGTGTTATAAGGGATATTCCTTGGCGGTCAAGTTTTCGCTTCATAGCCTCACATGTTATTGCGTATTGTAGATGAGCCCCTGTATAGCCTTGACTCATAGAAGTACATTCTTTTAATGGCATGGTATTTGGCTCAAACTTCTCATGGGCTGCATATATCTGTCCCACTTGGGGTCCGTTTCCATGCACTATTACTACTTCATATCCACTCTCAACAAGGTCAATAATAGAAATAGCAAGTTCCTTTGATTTCTCCAACTGTAAGTTAGAAGACTTTCCACCATTGGGATCTAGAAGGGCATTGCCTCCTATGGCAATAACAAGTCTCTTCTGTTTCATAACATTTTACCTCCAAAAAGTATATAATAAGATAATATCATATTTAACGAATTCACGTTATATTAATTTACACTAAAGCTCAACTAAATGCAATATAATAATTGGAAATATTTATCCATTATATTTATAAAAAACTCCAAACCTACTATTATGAAGGTTTAGAGTTCTCATTGCTACTTTTTATTTGTATTATATATAAAATTATAAAACTCTCCTATACCGCCAATATCTTTTGTAGCATAATTAAATAAGGCGAATCGTGTTCCAACAAAATGATCCATTTTAAACACCAACTTATGGTCTATGCCAATCTTTACCCATTCATTATCTTTAAGATAATAAAATTTTGCTGTGTCAACTTGGTCAGTAAAATCGACTCTTAATTTTAAAGTTACTTTTGAATCTGATAATAATTCTCTAGCATATTCTTTGCCTTCTGACTCATTTGATATTCCAACAAAGGTATTATCTAAAGCTTTTTTTGCTTGCATACTAACATAATATTGTCCATTTTCTTTAGTAATACCTATCCATCCATAACAACCAAGCAAAGCACATATTCCTGCATAGTCACCATCCTTAAGACCACTTCCATCTACTGTAACAATTGCTTGACAAGATGGAGATAGCATGCGCTGAGTTAAGCTGTTAACCGCTTCTGTAACATCTTTACATATCTTATTAGTTTGTATGCGATAGCATCCTTTTTCATTATCCAATGAACAAAACTCATGATCTGGCTCATGATTCCATTGCCAATAATTCTTTAATTTCCCCTTAAAATCATCGCTACCTACCAAAGGTTCATAAGTATGCCCTGGCCTTGTACTTTTTGTTTCAATCTGGCTAGGAACCTTGCCATCTATACCAAGCACCGGGAAATCATCTTTCCAGCTCACAGGAACAAGTACAGGAATACGACCAAGGGCAGTCCGATCTTGAAATAATATTGCATACCATTTACCATCTGGTGTATCAACAATCCCCCCTTGAGCTACTCCTGAGTTAAAATACCCCATATCATCATTTAGGACATCTCCACCTATGAATTCTCCTTGAAGAGAATCAGATACGAAACAGGCCTGTATACGCTTCCACTCATTTCGAGCAGAGTGGATAAGGAACACATAATACTTACCATTGATTTTGTATATATGGGCCCCTTCATATCCAAGTCCTGGATGACCTTCATCCACAATTATTATCCTGTTTAGCCCATCTTTTTTTGGTTTTGTCAAATCAGCTTCTAGCTCTGTTAGATAGATAGTTTTATTACCATATACTATATACACACGATTATCGTCATCAAACAACAAGGAACAATCATGATAAAATCCTTCAATATATTGCTTTCTCCATGGACCTGAGATTGACTCAGAAGAATATAAATATGTTTTCTTAGTATCATTTGCACTAAAGCATACATAAAATGTTCCCTTGTGATATCTCAAGCATCCTGCCCACATACCTTTACCATAGATATTAGCCTCTCCCTCTAACCCTTGTCCAGGTGTAGAGTCTAAGGTATCATAGACATATGCTGCAAATTCCCAGTTAATCAAATCATAGGAACGTAAAATCTCACAGCCAGGCATAAAGTGCATTGTAGTACTAACCATATAATATGTATCATCAACACGGATAACATCAGGGTCTGGATAGTCTAATCTTGTTATTGGGTTTACTGCATTTTGATTCATCTTGTCCTACCTCATAAGTTGTATTTTTTACTATTCAAAAGCTGTATTGTCGTATCTTTATAGTTTTAATATCATTCCTTTTTTTCCATCTTGAAACCCATACTTTTCGTAAAAACCTCTTCTGTTCTTTTTAAAATATAGGTTTCTATTACTGTTCATTCTAGCAGATTATGCTGGATCTGTGAAGTATCTTTATCACCCCTATTGTCGGATATCAATTTTGAAATAGATACCTTTTTCTTTGGCATAAGCTCCTCTTGGCATTGTAATGACGGATCTCTCATCCATATCTGTTCTGAATTCATTTCTAACTGTTTCATACAAATAGGACGTCCATGCAAGGCACCTTCCCTGGTGTATTCTTCCAAACAGTCATCCACTTACCCTTTTAAAATGCCATAATATCCACACAAAAATAATTAATTACTTTATCCCATAAGTAGATGTATTTAATTCACTTATATATTTTACTATTTCATTTATAGAATTATTGTTATTAGTATCATTTATCTTTTCATCCAATTCATAAGAATTAATAAATTCCTTATCCTTTTGTAAATATACATTTGCCACAGTAAGATCATCTCCATTAGCGGATAAAAATTGAGCAATAATTATAATATCTTTTAAACCATCATTATTTACATCTTTAAATGATACCGCCTTTATTTCTTGTAAATCAGATAATACATTTGTGTAGAAATCAGGAAATACATATATTATTTCTTGATTACTATTCACCAAATATAACGAAGGAATTTTAAATTCACTAGAACCTGAAACAAATCTTACGTCTCCAAAACTATCTAATTTTACATCAAAGGATTGATCTTCAAATACTTGGAATCCATTTCTCACTAATGTGTCCAGTTTAGTTTTTCTTTTTAGATAACCAGAAAACATTTTTTCACTAAGAGTCTCCCACCTTACTTCTTTCCCTTTTTTGATTTCAGCTGTAGCTCCTAGCTTTTTCTCTTTTTCTAAAATCATAGTCGTAAGTTCATCTGGCGTAATAAATGACACCTTTGCCTCATCGAAGATATCTTTGTATATGCTGTTCGTATAAAGGTTTGTATCTTCGATTATATCCCAATTATCATCATAAACATAAAATGTATAGAAACACTCTTTATTGACAGTTTCATCTGGATTATTGGTATTTACATTATAATTAAAACTTATTGTATCTACCTCAATTCCCTCTGATATCCCTTTTTCCTCAGCAACTTCAGGAATCTTCCACAGCTCATCCGACCAAGTAAGCTGATTAATATCCTGCTCAATTTCAATAGTTACAATAGGCTGCCAGTTACCATCCTTGTCAATTAGTCCATAATCAACAATATATTTGCTAGCTCCACCGCTACCACCAGACTCAATATATCCATATTCATTCAATGTGGTATCGCTTCTAGCCCAAGTCTCGTAATAATAACAAAGAGATAATTTCCCCTCGATATATTTTATGATATAAACAAGAGTACTTCCATCATCTGGCTCATAAATGTCCATACCATTGAAGCGAAGAGCTAATTCTTTCACTCCATCTTTACCACAATCGATATAACTGTAATCTATATATTTAATTTTCTCATTGGTAAAGTTGTCAAAATACTCCGCTGTAACTATATCAAGTACTTCTGAAAGAGTATATAAGCTTCCCTTTGTGTATAAAGCTTGCTCATAAATAGAGTTATTGCTATAAGGCATATAAGGGTCAAAAGATACCTTCGCTTCATTTTT
>JAAYRC010000183.1 GCA_012518975.1 Clostridiales bacterium | reverse complement strand
GTCTAATCCACAAAAATCTGCCATACGCTCTGAAACATAACTATGGCTTGTACCATGGAAACCATATTTTCTTATCTTGTATTTGTCATAATATTCAGTTGGAAGAGCGTAGAGATAAGCTTCCTCAGGCATGGTCTGATGGAATGCTGTATCAAATACTGCTACCATAGGAACGTCCTTCATAAGACTCATACATGCTCGAATACCAATTAGGTTTGCTGGATTATGAAGAGGTGCAAGATCATTACATTCTTCTATAGCTTGAATAACTTCTTCGGTGATTACTGTTGAAGAAGCAAATTTTTCTCCTCCATGAACCACTCTGTGTCCTACTGCCTGAATTTCTGACAAGTCACTAATTACACCATATTCTTTATCAGTTAGAGCATTTAGAACTAGAGATACAGCAACTTCATGATTGTCCATTTTAACCTTGTTTTCTATTCTATCACGACCTGCTGGTGTATGCTTTATAACACCAATCTCTAATCCGATTCTTTCACATATACCAACTGCTAATACTTGCTTGGTATCTGAATCTATCAATTGATACTTCAAGGATGAACTACCACAGTTAATAACTAAAACTTTCATTTTATCCTCCATTCCTTCGTAAAATCCCAGCTTATCAAAGCCAAATATCCTTACGAAGATATATATAATTCTTTATTTCAACTTAATACTTAATTACATGATGCCTGTACAGCAGTTATAGCAACAACTCCTACGATATCATCAGCTGAGCAACCTCTTGATAAATCATTTACAGGTCTTGCTAAGCCCTGGGTTATAGGTCCATATGCTTCTGCTTTAGCTAGTCTTTCTACAATCTTATATCCAATATTGCCAGAGTCTAGGTCTGGGAATACCAATACATTGGCATTACCCGCAACGTCACTATCTGGAGCCTTAGATGCTCCTACAGAAGGAACTATTGCAGCGTCTAGTTGAAGCTCACCATCCAGCTTAATCTCAGGATAAGCTTCTTTGGCAATCCTAGTCGCTTCAACAACCTTATCTACATCTGCATGGCTAGCGCTACCCTTTGTTGAATGTGAAAGCATGGCAACTACTGGCTCAGTTTCTACTAAAAGCTCAAAACTCTTAGCACTTGCTGCCCCAATCTCAGCCAACTCTTCTGATGTAGGATTCTGATTCAATCCACTATCTGCAAAAATAAAAGTACCATTTGCACCATATTCGCAATTCGGTACTACCATTAAGAAAAATGCAGACACAAGCTTAGTACCAGGAGCGGTCCTAATTACCTGTAGGGCCGAACGTAGCACATCAGCTGTTGAATAGACTGCTCCAGCTACCATACCGTCAGCATCTCCTGCCTTAACCATGGTAACACCAAAGTATAATGGCTGGTTTGTTAATAATTCTCTTGCTTTTTCGGGAGTCATTCCCTTACTTTTTCTAAGTTCAACTAACAAATCAACATAAGCATCCAGCTTATCAGCCTTAGAAGGATCGATAATAGTTGCCTTTGACAAGTCTAGTCCCTCTGCTCCTTTGCTTATTTCATCTTCATTGCCAATTAACACAATATCTGCGATACCTTCTAACAGGATTGTATTAGCAGCCTCTAGGGTTCTCCTATCACCTGCTTCAGGTAATACAATGGTCTTCTTATTCTGTTTTGCTCTTAATTTAATGTCATCAATAAAACCCATGATGTTTCTCCTTCCTTAACATCTCTATTTATATATACGTACTTATAAATAAAACCCACAAACTTCATTATAGAACAAATATTAAATTCATACAAGTAGTTTTATATCGAAAATTGTAGTAAGTTGATTTTCAATATTTTTATGACTGGCAAGATAATATACATTTTTCTTGATATGAAATCAAACATTGTATATAATTTAGAAAACAAACTGCAAGTCGAAGGGATTCTTAATATGAAAGTCGTAGGCGTCATAACTGAATATAATCCGTTCCATAATGGACATAAACATCATATAGAAGAGGCAAAAAAAATCACCGGTGCAGATTATGTCATTGCTGTTATGAGCGGAGACTTTGTCCAACGGGGTGGACCTGCAGTTATTAGCAAGCATGACCGTTGTATGATGGCTCTAAACAATGGAGTAGATTTGGTGTTTGAGCTTCCAACTTGCTACGCAACCGGCAGTGCTCAATATTTTGCACTTGGGGCCATATCTCTATTAAGCCAGCTAAATATTGTAGATTATCTCTGCTTTGGAAGTGAATATGGATCCATTGCTCATTTAGAAGATCTTGCAAATCTTTTTAATAATCCCACTGAGGACTTTCAATCCCTTCTATACTCCTATATTAAGAATGGTATGACCTACCCAGCAGCGAGGGCAATGGCTACAAAACACATACTCAATGAGAGTAATAATATCAAAAATAGCGATATGCTATCTATCATATCACAACCAAATAATATATTGGGTATTGAATATATAAGGGCATTATTACAAGAAAAGTCATCTATAAAACCTTATGCAATTAAAAGGCAAAATGCTAATTATCATGATAAAGAGCTTAATACTAGTAATAATTTGAATAATGCCATTAGTTCAGCAACTGCCATTCGCAGTATTTTAGAAAATGCTAAGGGTCTTTTTGACCTTTCCATTATACAAGATAGTGTTCCCAAAAATGTATATGATTATTTTACCGATAATCATAATATGACATATCCAGTAACTATAGAAAATTTTTCATCTATTATAAAATATAAGCTCATGTCTGAAAGTAGAGATGAGCTAGCACAATATGTGGACCTGTCCTCTGATCTTGCTGATCGCATAAAAAATATCAGCATTGAAAATTATAGTATTGGCCAACTGTCTCAGATGATAAAAACTAAAAATATAACATTAACTAGAGTAAATAGGGCACTTATTCATGTTATCCTAAATATAAAAAAAGACGATTTTAATAAATATCTAGATGATAAAATCATATATTATGCCAGACTTTTGGGAATGAATAAAAATGCCTCCCACCTAATACGAAGAATCAAAGATCAGGATGGCTTACCTGTGATTACTAAGCTGTCCAGGGCTAAAGATCAGCTTGATGGTTTGGGAATGCAGATGTTAAACCAAGATATCTTTGCAAGTCACATATACAATCAAACAATCTATGAACTATATAGAACTAAGCTTGCTAACGAATATAAGAGAGGTGTCTGTATCTTATAGTAAATCACCCCCACTTTATCCAATAATAAGAGTGGGGGTGATTTTAATTTAGATAAGTAATTAGTTATCCATTAATTCTTCCATCTGGTCTAGTAATTCTTCAAATAACTTAAGGGCTTTATTTACCGGCTCCTTAGTGCTCATATCAACTCCCGCTTTTTTTAGTAGCTCTATTGGATAATTGGAGCTTCCTCCACTTAAGAAACTGATGTAGTCATCAATTGCTGGCTGGCCCTCATGTAGTATACGCCTAGATAAGGCTATAGCAGCTGAATATCCAGTGGCATATTGATATACATAAAATGCACTATAAAAATGAGGAATTCTAGCCCACTCCATATCAATCTCATTATCAATTACGATATCATCACCATAGTAAAATTCATTTAAGTCATGGTAAATCTTACATAGGGTTTCAGCAGTTAAGCTTTGTCCCTCCTCTACCATCCTATGGGTTATCATCTCAAATTCAGCAAACATAGTCTGCCTAAAGAGAGTTCCCCTGAATTTATCAAGAAAATGATTAATAAGATATGCCTTTTGTAACTTATCATCAGTATTTTTTAGCATATGATCTATCAATATAGCCTCATTACATGTAGATGCTACCTCTGCTACAAATATTTTGTATGCAGCATAGATATAGGGCTGTACCTTATCTGAATAATAACTATGAATTGCATGTCCCATCTCATGAGCTAGAGTAAATACATTATCTAGGCTACCATTATAATTTAATAGTACATAGGGATGGGTACCAAAAGCTCCCCAGGAATAGGCACCGCTTCGTTTGTTTTCATTTTCATATACATCAATCCAACGATTATTAAATCCTTCCTGAAGTATTTTTTGATATTCTTCACCCAATGGCTTAAGCCCCTCAGCCACCATCCTTTTAGCCTCCTCAAAAGGCACATCCATCTTCACATCCTGTATAAGAGGTGCATATATATCATACATATGAAGTTCATCCACTCCCAGTAGCTTTTTCCTTAAAGACACATAACGATGCATAAGACCAATGTTATCATGAACTGCATCTATCAAATTAGTATAAACTTCTACGGGAATATTACTATTATCTAAGGCCTTCTTTAAGTTTGATTCATAATTTCTTGCTTTGGTGAAAAATAGTTCCTGCTTTAGATTGGAGCTAAAAGTAGCTGCTAGTGTGTTTTTAAAACTTTCATAGGTTTCATAAACTCCCTTAAATGCATTACGCCTAACTCTACGGTCATTACTCTCCATCAATTGTATAAACCTACCATGAGTAATCCTAACCCTATCTCCATTCTCATCCTCTATTTCAGGAAATTTCAAATCTGCATTGTTAAATTTAGAGAAAATATTATCTGGAGAAGATGCCATTTCTCCTGCATCAGCCAATACTTCCTCCATCTGGGCAGTAAGGATATGTGGTTTTTTACGAAAAATATTAGAAAAATAGAAATCATAAAGCCTTAATCCTTCCTCCTCTTGCTTAAACTGGTCTAAAACATTTTCTGGTATAGCTAATAACTCAGGGGTTGTAAAAGATAAAGCTGAGTCCATCTGCACTATAAGTACCCCTGCCTTGTCAGCTAAACCCTGATATTTAGAATTCCCCGTGTCCTCATGATATCTTTGGTTAGCATATACGTATACTCT
>JAAYRC010000182.1 GCA_012518975.1 Clostridiales bacterium | reverse complement strand
TACAACCTTATCAATATCCTTAATTCGAATGTTTGCATCAGCAAGACTCCTTCTAATTGGATTCCGGATTTTCTCAAACAATTCCTCACAGTCTGCCTCATAGCTAGCTATATCTTTTGAAAATAATAGCTCCTCATCCTCTACCATAAATGTTTTATTTATTTTATCTGACACTGACAATTCAAGCTTGCATATTTCCATTTGCTTGTGAATATATTTTCTAGTCTTATCAGAGAGTAATTCCTTCTTTATATGAGGATTTTCTTCATAAAAACTCTGCTCTAATACATTAGTAAAATCCTCTCCACCAAGAAAGTTATCTCCTGCAACTGCCCTAACCTCAATAATTGAATTAAATAATTCTAGGATTGATACATCAAAGGTTCCTCCACCTAGATCAAAGACCATAAACTTTTTATTGGCCCTATCCTGATAAAGGCCATAGGCAATAGCTGCTGCCGTTGGCTCACTTATAATTCTATCAACCTTAAGTCCTGCCAGCTCTCCTGCACGGATTGTTGCCTTTCTTCTTATATCATTAAAATACGCAGGAACACTTATTATAGCTTCAGTAACTGTTTGTCCTAAGTAAGCCTCAGCATCCTCTCTAAGTGCACGAAGTATAAATGATGATAGTTCTTCAGCACTAAATTGCTTGTTTCCAAGCTGAAACTTACGACTACTTCCCATATCCCTCTTGAATATACTGGCGCTAGTTCCGGGAAATAAAAGCTCCCTCTCCTTTGCCGTATCCCCTACATATATCTGATCATTTTCATCTATACTTACCACAGAGGGGGTTAAGTTTTTTCCAAGACGGTTTGGTATAATTCTTGGACCATCCTCGGTAAAATAGGAGACTAGACTGTTGGTAGTTCCTAAATCTATTCCTATAATCATTTACTTCCTCCTAGGCTTTATGCTTATCTCTAGCATTTTTCAGCCTTTTTATATAAGACATATCACTTGGATCTTGGTCTGATATTATCTCATAGCATTCTATAGCCTTATCCATCTGACCTCTTATTTCATATAACATACCATATATTTCGTAAAGTCTTACGCATTTCCTATATATACACTTTGTACACGGGCTTGTATTAAGAGCTAAAGAAAGAAAATGCTCTGCCCTATCATTTTCTCCCATAGAGAGATAGATTGTAGCTAGATATACCAAATGCTCTGTCCTGCTAGCTGGATATTCATAATACTTATCCACGTTTCCATATAATTCACATATCTTTTGAATAGCAAGATCAGCTAAAGACTTTGCTTCTTTCTCATACTTACTTCTCTTGCTCCTTGATAGTCTTTTCGAAAAAAGTATTATATTCCAATATAATACAGCTGACCTTCTATATACATCAATATAGGTTTCCTCATCAAGATTTGAGAGTTTCCTAGCCTTATTCATAATTATAAGTGCATATCGGAATCTCTTATTAAATACAAGAAACTCTGCATAGCCCATGTAATTATCCGCATTATGTCTACCTAGTGATGACAAGTAATACTTATTTGCTTTAAACACCTTTTCCTTCAAAAAATATATGTCCGCCAAATTGGCTTTTATTTTATCCTCATCATAGTCTGAGAACTTACTTAATTTATTAATCCACTCTATACTAAGGTCTAGGTCAAACTTGTCTTTATAAATATTAGATATGTTGGCTATATATTCCGCCTCATTAGGATATGCCTGGTGAAGCATAGTATAATATTTTAATGCTTCATCATAGTTTTTTAATATGTAATATGCCTTAGCTAGGTTGCTATAAGGTAGCTTTGACTTTTCTATACTTATATCTTCTACCACCTGCATTAATTCATTTATAGCTATATCCATACTTCTAATAAGCATATTAGTATATCCAGCATTGTTCAAAGCCGCCCAATTCTTAGGGTTGAGCTCAAGTGCCCTATAAAAGTCATCCAGAGCCTTTTCAAACTCATATGCATCTAAGTGTAGTAAACCCCTGCTAACATAATAGTATTCACTTTCATTAACTTCTAGTTGCTTATCTGCATAAGGCAAGGCTTTGGTGTAATAATCCATCTTTTTTCTTCTATTAAACATATCACGATAAATATCTACTATTTTATCATTTGCATCAGAAAAACTTGGGTTGATATCAAGAGTTTTTTGAAATTTCTCTAATGCAGTCTCCATATCATTGATTTTTAAATAGCAATACCCTAATTCATAGTAAATACGCTCATTATTAGGCTCATCAATTAATAGACCATTAAATACATTAATGGCTTCATTATATTTCCTAAAATCTTTTAATAAAACTCCCTTTATATATAGGTAAAAGCTCTCTTTAGGCTTCTTTTCTATAATTAAATCAATTAGATGCAGGGCCATATCATACTGATTTAGACTAGCATACAAAAGCACCATCTCATAATCTAGGGTAACTGGATCCTTTATATCATTATCCTCTGACTCTAGCTTGAATTTTAACTTCCTACATCTATCTATGGCCTCTTCTCTTTTCCTATTGGAATCAGCTGTCTGCCTTAGAATTCTAATGCAAAGAAGTTCAAATTCATTGCTATGTAAACCATTTTCCTTAACAGTTTTTTCTACTAATTTTGCATCTTCAAATTGATTATGTCTTAAATATACCTTAATGGCAAAAAGATATGGTTTTATAGCTGCAGGGTATATTTCAATAGCTCTGTGATAATCATTTATAACCTCCTGGTCCCTACCCATTTCATAGCATGCTTGCTGACGATGAAGGTAGGCTGGATAGTAGTCACTGCTTATATCAATAATCTTATCACACGTATCAATGGTTTCTTCAAAGTTGCCTATCTGTAAATAGGTGTAAGCAAGCCTTTCCATAGCCATAAGCTTATCATAGGCTTCCTCCTCCACTTCAATGCTTTTCTTGAAATAAGTTATTGCCTCATCATAGGATTCTAGGCTAGCATAGCAAAAACCAATAGAATAGTAGGCATTACTAAGCCTCCTATATCTCTTATTTGATTCATCACTATCATCTTTTTTAGTTTCAAGAATAGCGTCTACCCAAAGCTTAAGCTTATCAATAGCCAAGTCATACTTATCTAACGATAGGTAAGCTCTTCCATGAAGGTTAATATAATCATACTCCCGACGAGCCTCCTCTGGCAATTCCTCTAATATAGATATACACTCTTCGGATTTTTGATTCTGAAATAGACACCATGCTATTTCAATCTGCGTTTTGTAATCCTCTTTATCCTTTATGTCCTCCCTAAACTGACTTATTAAAGACTCATTTATTTTTATTAGATATTCATGGGCTGTCTCATTGCCACGATATATATCTACAAGATCTATGACTAATTCCTTAGCTTTGGTATACTCCTTTATATTATATAGGCACTCTATCATACCTAGCTTGGCTATATAATAATCCGGATATTGGTCTAGAATCTGTTGAAACAACTCATAGGAGGCATCATAATCCTCCTGCTTATTTTTTATTGTTCCATATAGAGAAAGAACATAAATATCATCTGGATACCAAGATATTATGTGATCTGCTATTGTTGTAGCTTCAGAAATCTCATCCCTTAGTAAATGATATCTAGCTTTTTCAACATCCTTATAGGGATGATATATAGCATAGCTATCTAATTGTTCCATAAGCTTGGGGCACTCGTCTAGCTGCTTTTCTTCTATCTTACTTTTTAAGGTGAAGTAGGTTTTGATAAATTCATCAACACCCTCTGACCCTTCATCCATAATCCTAAATAAATTATAATCAAGAAAGCCTTCAACACTTATTTGATTAATTATATAATTAATAAAGTTCTTAGGGAAAATCTCGTATAGCTGTTCCTTACTTGAGATTATATTAAACTCACTTTCTATCATCTGCCATATTTCATAGGGTAAAAAGCTATGGTCCATAAGAAAACCTAATAGTTTTTCTCTTGCCTCTATACTAGTATCAAGCTCAATACAGATATCATCACTAAAGAGCTCTTTCCAAGACTCCTCATTCCTTCTACTTTCAATAGAAGAATAAACTGCATCAACCTTGTCAATCCATAAGTCTACATCATTTTTTTCCCTGTCTGTTGATTCATCAGAACCTAACTCTAGTTCATTAGCAGTAAGAATCGCTTTCTCATATGCCTCCCTCAATCTCATAAATCCTTCTGCATCATCTTCTGGATTAACAAATACTAGTTTTTTTCGATATGCTTGGGTAATTAGGTCTTCATCCTTAGTTTCACTTACATCTAAAATGTCCCATATCTCTCTCAAGTCCATACTTAATTATTACACTCCTTAATAATTAATGTTTTAATATATTATGGTATATATAACAAGTATTTGTCAATCAAATATGCCATATTTTGCAGAAAATTTTATATTTTTTAGAATTATTAAGAAATTAACTACTAAACACTTCATATAATTAGTGATTTATGTATAATTCTTTCAAATAGTACAAATATTATAAAATGTTTACCAAATACATCCAACTATATCTCCTACATTTCCTGTCTATTTTTGTATCGATACTCACTAGGTGTCATATGAAAACTCTCCTCAAATACACGATTAAAGGTCCTAAGACTATTGAATCCAGCTTCATTACAAATCTGTGTTATAGTCATATCCGTAGCTAGAATTAATGTAGATGCATAGCTTACCCTAATGTTATTGACAAATTCATTAAAGCTAGAATTAAGTTTGTTTGAGAAAATGCGAGACAGATAATACCTACTGATACCCAATTCTGAAGCTAAAATGTATTAATAACTATTATCCCATAATAATATTAGGAGGATAGGAGGAAAAATATATGAGTACAGTTAAAATAGCTATTATTGGTGTTGGTGACATAAGTTCAATCTACCTAGAAAATATAACTAACATGTTCAAGGAAATAGAAGTAATAGGCGTATGTGACTTGGTTGAGGAAAAAGTCAGAAAAGCTATAGAGACATATAAAATACCCAAGCAATACTATGATATGGATGAAGCAATGCAAGATCCAGAGGTTGACATTATACTAAACCTAACAAGACCAAATGAGCATTATGAAGTTACAAAAGCTGCTTTAAAGGCTGGTAAGCATGTCTATAGCGAAAAACCCCTGGCTGCCACCTTTGAAGAATGCAAGGAGCTGGTTGCACTAGCAAAAGAAAAGGGCTTAATGCTTGGTGGTGCACCTGATACATTTATGGGTTCTGGCATACAGACCCTGCCTTCTATTACAAGCACGGTGGCGGACCTATGATGGATATGGGACCCTATTACGTTACAGCATTAGTCAATCTCTTAGGCGGAGTGGCAGGGGTTACTGGAATGTCCAAATCCAGCTTTGACAAGAGAATCATAACTAGCAATCCTCTTAATGGTACCATAGTCGATGTAGATATACCCACCTATGTAACTGGGCTTATGAATTTTGATAATGGAGCAATCGGTACTATATTTACCACCTTTGATGTACATTATGAAACCCAAGCAAGATTTGAAATCTATGGATCAGAAGAAACCATGATCCTACCAGACCCTAATACCTTCGGTGGACCAATTAAGCTTCTTCGCCCTGAGGATGGTGGATACAAGGACATGCCTCTTATGTTCGATTATGCAGATAACAGCCGTGGTCTTGGTTTGGCAGATATGGCTAAGGCATTACAGACAGCTAGGCCTTATAGAGCAAGCTATAAGTTGACCCAACATGTATTGGAGATTTTAACTAGCTTCGATAAAAGTAGCGAGCAAGGAAAATACATAAGCTTAGAAACAACTTATGAAAGAGAAATGCCCATGAAGAATAACCCCTTGAAGGGCATCTTAGATTAACAATAAAAAACTGGAGCCAGGTACAAATTCCATCACCTGGCTCCTTTCTCAATAAATAATCCTATTTCTATACGGCCTATTTCTTACTAACAATATCTATTAACCCTTTATTACGAATCACGGAATCTCCACCAACCATAGGAAAGCTCATAAGCTTATATGTCCAGACAGCTCTTCCAATTCCACATTCTATAAGAAGTTCACTTAAATCTTTGTGCCATCTAAGGTTACTTTCCATAGGAACATGATCTATTACACCATATTCACCGCAATAAAGTGTAACCTTTCTCTCCTTAGCAAAGTCAATAGCCGGTTGTAGATATTTTCTAAGGTAATTCTTATCTACTATCTTATCAAATGTGTATTGACCCTTGAATTTATCATCTTTTGAAAGATATGCTTCATATGTATTCTCGTCAGAAGGATAGTCAACCTCAAATTCTAAATCCTTAAGCAAGGGTTCCCAGCTAGCCTTTTGATGGGTAAAGATGTGAGGTTCATAAAAATGAAAGGTATATACCAGCTTATCATCATCTATCCTATCCAGTTCATGAAGGGTGTTCACACTGTTATAATGATTACCACCGATAATTATTACTCTTTCCTTGTCAATCTCACGAATACCTGCCACAGCTTCTTTACTAAGCTTATTCCACCTGTCACTATTTGGCTCTACTATCTCGTTCAATAGTTCAAACACTACATTAGGCCCATATCCTTTATATCTTTTTGCAAATGCCTGCCACAGACTGATAAATCTTTTCTTCATATGGTCGTCCTCAAAAAGACTATTTTCACTTAGAGAATGAAAGGCATAGCCCGGAGCCCTATGAAGATCTAGAATAATATTAAGATTACGCTTTTCACACCAGTTGATACAATTATCAATATAAGAGAAGCCCTCCTCCTTATACTCAAATGGTCTATCATCATCTTCTAAAACCATATAGTCAATAGGAAGTCTTACATGATCCATACCCCAACCAGCAATCAGCTCTATATCTGCTTCAGTAATAAATGAATCAAAATGTTCTTTCTTAGCTTCTCTGTATTGAGATATCCAACCTCCAAGATTTACTCCTGCCTTGAATCCATCGAATTTATTCATATAAAAATCCTTTCTATTTATAATATCATTTAGACAATTGCCAAACTCCGAAGTCCTTGTTAATTGTGCCTGGCATGGTTTGTTAAACTTGCACTAAATCATAAGGTAAATATAGAGTTTCACAATTACTCACATGATATCATTATATAGAAATTTTCCTTATCTAAGCAATGGATAAAACATATACTATCATGCAATTTCTTATCGAATTAGGATTAATCATACTTATTTTTTAATCTTGAACTCAAGCCTCCTATAATTGTCGGCATTATCCCAAATCTCAAGGACATATTCTCCGTCCAGATAGAAATATAAGGTTGGACTTACAACAGCCTGCTCTATATTATTTACAACCAGCCTCTTAACCCCTGATACATTATCATTAATCTGCGCAATTACAATATCATTATAGGTTTTTTTGTTCTTAATATTAGTAGTTGGTGCTGTATAATCTATATTGAATTCAATTTCTCTTCCATTACCAAGCTTGTCATACACCTCAAGAACATATTTCCCTTCATCCTTAACCTCAATACCGGTCTTTACCCTCTTTCCGTTTAGCTTGGTTTTCTTATTATCTATACCACTTTGATCATCTGACCAAGTAATAGTTACAGGCTTATTGTAGGATAGGCCATCTTCAACACCTTCAATTTCAGGCTCAGTAATATCAATATTTGTCACCTCTATCTTTTTCATGGTATTGTTGCCCTGCAAATCAGTAATTCTTACACTATATACGCCACTATCCTCTGCTGTAAATGTTTCTCCGTCTAATGGTATATAAGCCTTATTCTCACTTGACCAATAAGAATCTCTATTTATTAATGATTTTTTTACATCCCTAAATAGAACCACAATTTCAGAATAGTCAATACTGGTGTCAATATTAATATCCATAGGCTCTGTAGTCCAGGCTTTTTCTTCAGATTTTGTGAGCTCAACATCATAATACATGGGACTTATATTTAAAGTCGTATTACCTAATATGCCATTCAACCTAACATAATAGCTACCTGGCTCCAACATATATGTTAAGGTTTTCTGGCCTCTGTCAGTAGGAAGATAGGAAGCTTCCGCCAGATATAACTCATTACTATCATACAATGTGCAATATCCAATTCTTTCATCCAGAGAATTTGAAGCATCAAATGAATATCCAATCGTTACATTTGCTCTTTTTGACAAAGTAAATGAATAATAATCACTTGGACTAATGGTGGATAAAAAACCTCTAAAAGTTTCATTTAATTTTATGGAATGACTGCTAACAAAGCTCGTTGTGGTTTTTGACTCTTGGGTTCTTGATTTCTCAAATAATAAGGCTACACTTACCGAAGAATAATTTCCCTGGTTAAAATTATTTTCTGTAAGCATATCACCGTAGCTACTAAACATATAATAGGTTCCCTTTTCCAAAAACCATGATATAAGAGTTTCTTCCCCTGTAAAGTACCCTATCTTACCAATTATATCTTTACCATATATATCAGTACTAATCCAGACACTACCAATTGATTTGGCTCGGATATCCTCACGAAAGATTGCTCTTACTTCCCCCGGTGAATCAATCGTAAATTCTGTCCTATTAATATAGGTATAATGATAATAATCAACATTAGCCATCTTAGGGTAGGGTGTGTTATCTATATCATCCACAACCTGAAGGGGTATTTGTCCCACTACGGAGGCTTCAACCTCCTGGCTAGAAACACATAACACAAGACCAAATACCATTGCACTAATTAACAAATATCTTCTCAATAGCTTTTTCATATAGACCTCCATTCATTACTTAGCTTCATCCACTGCCTTAATTACAATAGTGTCATTCACATATTCCAAACATACTTTATTGTTTTTTACACCCATTTTCTCTAACATTTCATTTGGTAATTGCAACCGACCTGCCCTATCAAGTACAGCAAATTCATCATGGTCTTCTTCAAAACCTGTGACATTATCCAAATCACTCTTATAGCTTGACCTAGCATGCATTTCACTACTAATCTTGCCATCTTGTATTGAAACAACCCGGTTAACCTTCTTGGCTAGACCCATATCATGAGTTACAATAATAATTGTTGTTTTTAAATTTCTATTAAGCTCACGAAATACATCCAATATATAGTTTGATGTCTGTACATCTACTGAGCCTGTAGGTTCATCAGCCAACAAAACCTTTGGATTATTGGCTAAGGCTATAGCTATAGCAACTCTTTGCTGCTCTCCCCCTGATAATTCTCCTAGACGGCTATACTTTTTATGACCTAATCCAACCATCTCAAGTAACTTCTGTGCTTCTTCTTTACGTTTTCTATTACTAGTAAATACCATAGGAACTTGTATGTTTTGAAGAGCATTCAAGTAGGGAAATAAGTTTCTTGCATTATTCTGCCATACAAAGCCCACAGTTCGCTTTTTATACTCAATCAGATCCTTATTACTCATCTTAAATAGGTCTTTACCATCTACAAACAATCTGCCTGCCGATGGTTTATCCAGCCCTCCTACCATATTGAGAAAGGTAGATTTTCCACTCCCGCTTTTACCTACTATGGCCATCAGCTCTTCCTTTTCAACATTCATATCCAGTCCCTGTAGGGCCATGACCTCGCTATCTCTTGTTTTATAGATTTTAACAAGATTATCGCATTTTATAATTAATCTATCATCCTTATTCTCGCTCAATAAAACCACCATCCTCTAACTCGTATACCCTATCACCGATCTCCATAATACCTACATCATGAGTGGCCATTACAATTGTAACACCTTCCTTGTCTGTAAGATTCTTAAATATCTTCATAATCTGAATAGCAGTATTTGTGTCTAATTCAGCTGTTGGTTCATCTGCAAATACAATCTTAGGCTTATGTACTATGGCTCTTGCTATTGCTACTCTTTGCTGCTCACCACCTGATAATTCCTGAGGCATATGATAGATCCTAGCCCCTAATCCAACCATTCGCAGTGCTTCTATAACAAGCCCTTTTCTATTCTTCCTAATACCTGCTAATCTTAGCATATACTCTACATTCTCATATGCATTCATGGTAGGTATTAGGGCCACTGATTGAAAAATAAAACCTATCTTTTCTCTTCGTAGTAAGCATCTTTTTCTTTCACTCATCTGGGTAATTTTCACATTATCGAATAAAACCTCTCCAGATGAAGCAAAATCCAGTGCAGCCAAGATATTCATCAATGTTGTTTTACCTGACCCAGACCTTCCCCTTAATATGGTCAACTTGCCTTGGTCTACAACCATATTAATATTTTTTAATACATGCAAGGAATCACCATTTGGCAAAGTAAATATTTTGTTTAATTCATTTGTTTTAATTATATGTGCCATATGTTAATCCTCCCCTAATTTAAGTGCATGAGTTATCTTTAAGTTGGAGATAAGCTTACCAAT
The DNA here is from genome assembly GCA_012518975.1 of Clostridiales bacterium. GTDB lineage: Bacteria > Bacillota > Clostridia > Lachnospirales > Lachnospiraceae > Mobilitalea. The sequence goes on along the minus strand of JAAYRC010000182.1, from coordinate 3,860 downwards.
AAGTAACATACAAAGCACTATCATAACACCTACAATCATCAGTATCCTAATTCTGTCTTCTTGTAGATTAATAACCTCCAAGGGGATTATCTGCTCAGATGTAGTATAGGCAATCTGAATTAATGGGACATAAAGCTTAGATACAATATTACCTATGATAAGACCAATAAGTATTGGAATAACAGATAGGAATAATTGCTCCTGAATCAACATCCTAAAGACCTCTAACTTACTCATCCCCATTGCTCTAAACACACCAATTTGCAGACTTCTAGATAAAATTGATAGTATCCAGAATATCAAAAATCCGACAGCACATACTAAGAGGATTACTATAAACCCCAATGTAAGAACTCCATTGGTTCCTTGAAAGAAGGGATCATTGTTTTTATTTATTATTTTTGATGATAGGTCCTCAAACACCTGATACTCTATATTATTGTCTCTGGCAAAATCATATATAAATCCTGTAGAATCCTTTGCTTTAATCCATACCTCATAAGGCATAATCCCCCATGAGGCCTGTAGCTTAGAAAGATTAGCAACAATCAAGAATTGATCTATCTCCTTTACCACCCCATCCCCATCCTGCTCTTTAATAATAGGCTGGTAGCTGGGCCAGTAATCTACAAACCCGGTAATAGTACTTCTTCCAGACCCATTGTGGTCTTGATAGGATATGATGTCTCCTAGCTTATAACCATACTTTTCTTTAAAGTTGGAAGATACTATAACCCCGTTCTCATCCTTTGCTAAATCATTTAGATAATGGTACCAATGCTTATCTAAAAGATTGGTTTTAAAGTAGGCCGTCTCACCAAAATCTTTGGTATCAATTCCCATTAACTTTGTATTTACCCTACCCTTATCAACTGACACCTGAACATTATTATTTACAAAGACCTTTGTGGCCTTATCTACCCCCTCTAGTTGCAAATATCTATTAAAGTCTGGTTCAACATAATAAACATCCAAGCTACTTTCATTCACATTTTGTCCTAGTTCCCTCATAGTCGTTATATAAATCTCTATACTATCTTCATTACTTTCCCATTTTTCTTTTAATACTAGGTCAGAGGAAGTCGAATAAACCAATCTATTCTCTTCATTTTCATTAATTGTTCTAGCTATTGATGCACTATATATACCCAGTGAAACAGTTAGTATTAAAAATAATATAATAAAACCTTGATTGGCAGATCCCTTTATAACCTGCTGAAATGAAGCATAAGATGAAGGACCCCAAAGCTTTATACCCAGCTGATATATTAGCCTAAGAAGTATTGGGAATATACCTTGTACTATAAATGCTGCTCCTATAATAAAGAATATAGAGCTTAAGAACAATAAGGGGTCTAGGCTTGTATCTAAGTCTGCCACCTGCATTAAGGCATTAGCCTGGATCCTAAAACTATATAGACCGTATATGCCTATTCCTAAGAATACAAAGCCCATTACAAAACTTCTAATTATACTGCCTCGGCTTGATCTATTGAGCTTTCTTTTATGGGAGACTATAGTTTCTCTTGTATGTATGAATGCTAATCCTAAGCATATAATTATTGAGCTTAGTCCACATAATAATGCCGAATATAATGCTCCTTTAGTAAGCTCAATCTCCAATGATGACCTCGATACGAACTCTAAAAATGCATTTGCATTACCCAGGGCATAGCATATTAATAAGCCCAGAGGAATACCTAACAATAATCCTATGCTGGCCATTATCAGTCCTTGGATTAGATATATCAATATTATATGTCCATTAGATGCTCCCCTACTCTTGAGTACTGCTATGTCCCCTCTTTCTAATAGCATCATCTGATTATTTACCATATAGATAAAGATAAGCAGTAGTATAAGAATAGGTACCTCTAGAAGAAATAATATGTTTTCTAATTTATGTTGCTTAACTTGAAAGTCCTTAAGAGTTTGACCAAAATGTTCTACATAGTGATAGACATCAATCTTTTTTATTGTTTCACTTAGGTCCTCTAATGTTGTTAGAATATGGTCAACTTGATCCGATTTTATATTGCTATAATCATATAAAACATACCACACACTATTCCATTTTTGCTGAGGATTTTCATAATCTACGAACAAGGATTTGAATAATTCCTCATCCATATAAAACTGTCTACTCATTGAGTCAGGACTTTCCACCCAATATAGGTCCTGTTCATTGGAATTTTGAAAAACCCCCACTATCCTAATTTTATAAGGGTCCCCATCCTCATTAAGAACATCAGCAAGGTAAAGCTCCTTACCTATCATTAAATCATGCTGTATCATAGCACTCCTGCTGACAATTACTTCAATAGCACCATCTACTAACTGATTGCTATACATATTGCCAGACATAAATGTACTATGGTCTTCAATATCTGATAAAAAAGCCAGATCAAGCACATAGGCTCCATCTTCCTTATCATCTGGACTAAAAAGATAATTAGTTCGAATAAAATAGCTACTTATTATCATTCTCTCATCTAATTCCATTGACTGTGGTAAATTAGCTACTATTTGTTCTAGCTGCTTAACCTTTCTAGCCACGCTACGATCAGAACGAATTCTATCCATACGAATCTCAATCCTGTTTTGTAATGGATAGATTCCAGTTTCAGTCATGTAATTGTTTAAATCTCTGACAAGAACCCTATTTAAGACTGCATTAGAATAGACTATATTACCAACTATCATTCCGATAAGTAGAACATTACCAATTATCAAGCTAATTGCTATCCATTTTTTATTCCAAATTTTTCGTATAACATATACAAGCATAATTGATCTCCTCACTATGACCAATACCTGGCAGTAATTAGGATTTAATCTACTATTATTTTTTGACCTTCAGTTAATCCATCATATACCCACATCTCAAGACCATTATTGCGTCCTGTTATATATTGCTTATGTATATCACCTGTCTCATCATAATAATATATAAAACGCTCTTCATTATTAAAATTAACTGCATCAAGAGGGAGGACAAATACATTGTGAAGATATACAGCATCTGCACTTATATTTGCTTTTGATATAGTAGAATAAAGACTCTCATCATCTAGTTTTATAAACACCATACCAGTACTAGCCTTGTTATCTAGAACCGAGTCAATGGATATAACTTTACCCTTATATACTTTCCCTTTATTCTCTTGACGACTAGATACCATGCTAGCAGAAACATCAAGGTTATACCATAACTTGTTTGCTCCTGCCGCAGATCCTACTAAAACCGCACTTTTAACATCATAAATACGTACTAGTTCCATATTTGGACCTATTTGCTGGTCTTCACTAATATTATCATCCGTCTCCACCATACCGTCATATGGTGCGTATATGTATTTTGGGTCAGAGTCAAGTTCCATATCCTGGATTTCTTCCTGTAAGGCCCTGATTTCTTTTTCACTCTGGTCTCTAAATTGCTCATAGGCTATTTCCATTTTTATTATACTTAGGTTAAGGATTTGGGCATCTATTGTAGTCTGGTCCATCTCCTGTAGGAAACTTCTATTTTCAGCAATCTGAGCCTCTCTTCTTCTTAGCTCTAAGTCATAGTTCTTTTTGTTTAGTTGAAGTGCTAATTTCTTTTCTTCAACAGCTATATAATCAAAGGGTATCCGATAAGACAAGAGCCTATCCCCCTTTTCTACTATTTGCCCATCTTCCACAAGGTACTCTATAAAGCTTGCTTCCGACTCCTTTATAGCAAGACCGTCGTTTCTTAAAAAAACCATTTCAGCATTCATAACAGCACCTTTTTCTATATAGTCACCCTTAGTCGCCTCTATAACCTTATTTGGTGATTTGTCCTCACTGGCACTTACTGGTTTAATGGCTAGCAAGCC
>JAAYRC010000181.1 GCA_012518975.1 Clostridiales bacterium | reverse complement strand
TTATTTGTTATAGCTATGTAACCTAATCACTTAAATTTATTAAAGAGGTGTATACAATGTATGTGAAGATTGATTTTAATAGCGATGAGGCCCTTTATATTCAATTGAGAAATCAGATCATATTTGGCATTGCCACCTCAAAAATACAGGAAGGCGATAATCTTCCATCTGTCAGAGAGCTTGCAGAGTTTGTAGGAATTAATATGCATACAGTTAACAAGGCATATACTATATTAAAACAAGAAGGATACATTAAAGTGGACCGAAGAAAGGGCGCGGTTATTGCTGTTGATGTGGATAAGATGCAGGCCAAGGAGGACATGAAGGATGAGTTAAGAGTCATACTTGCAAAGGCTATATGTAAAAATGTAAGCTGTATAGAAGTATTTGAGGTAGTTAAAGAGATATTTAATGAATTTAAAAGGGGGTAATTTCCAATGTTATGTGATAGATGTCAGATAAGAGATGCGAAAATATTATATACGGAAATTATTAACGGTGTTAAGACAGAGCAACACCTATGTGAAGAATGTGCAACTGATTATACATCCTTTCAAATGGAAAAGCCTTTATTAAATTCAGATATGACGCTGAATAGCCTACTATCAAATCTCTTAGGAGCATACCAGACTAGTTCAGCTAAGAGGCCAGGAGAAGGTAGGCAGACTATTGTTTGTGAGAGATGTAAGACTAGCTATGATGACTTTTTGCAAAGGGGACGTTTTGGCTGTGCCCAGTGTTATAGAAGCTTCCATAAGGAACTTGGTAAAACTCTAAGAGGTATACAGGGTGCAGAAGCCCATACAGGAAAACGTCCAAAAGGATTTGTGTCAGCGACCGATGGCCTATTAAAGGATTTAACAAAAGAGGAAAAGTTGACCCTGGAGCTTCAGAAAGCAATTGAAAATGAGGAATATGAAGAGGCGGCTAGGTTAAGAGATTTGATAAAGGAGTTAAAAAAGGAGGAGACCAATAATGCTTAAATGGTATGAACAAATTGTACCGGATGGCGATGTGGTTATCTCCAGCCGGGTAAGACTAGCTAGAAATCTAGAGGACTATAGGTTTTCTCCACTCCTGGATGAGTCAGAAGCTGTAAGGTTGGTAGATGAGGTGAAGAAGTTAACCCCATCCTTAGCCCAACAGGATAAGAGAAAATACTATGCTTGTAATATAAAGTCATTAAATGATATTGATAAGATTGCAATGGTTGAGAGGCATATAGTAAGTCCTCTACTTATAGAAAAGGACCAAACCACTGGACTTATTCTATCAGAGGATGAGACAGTAAGTATCATGATAAATGAGGAAGACCATGTAAGGTTACAGGCTATTATTGGTGGTTTGAATCTAGAGAAGGCCTATGAGGTTGCAAGTCGTATAGATGATATAGCATATGAAAAATTAAAATTTGCATATGATGAAAAGTATGGTTATATGACATCCTGCCCTACTAATACGGGGACAGGAATGAGAGCATCCTGTATGGTATTTTTGCCTGCATTAAGCTCTGCTAGAATGATACAGAGATTAATTGAAGAGGTTGGCAGATATGGTGTAACAATTCGTGGTATATATGGAGAAGGAACAAAAAGCCTTGGAAATATATATCAGATTTCTAATCAAAAAACATTAGGGAATTCTGAGCGAGAAATAATTGAGAATTTGAGACGAATCGTTGAACAGGTTATGAAGCAGGAAAGAAGAAGAAGGGAATACATGTTATCCCTTAATTCAGAAGAAATAGAGGATCAGGTATATCGAGCTTATGGGATTTTAAAATACGCCAGGCAGATTACCTCAGATGATGCCATGAACTTTCTTTCGCAATTAAAATTTGGAGCGGATTGTGGATTAATAAAGTTTGACAGAGAATTTAACGTCCATAGAATGATGATGGGTGTACAGCCCGGAAGTTTACAATGGACACTTGGTAAGAATGTGGGAAGCAATTCCAGAGATCAATCTAGAGCTGAATATATTAGAAAGGAATTGCCCACAATTATTTAACAGAAAAGCAATAAAAGTACTCAGGTAAAGGAGGACACTATTTATGAATGATAAATTTACAGATAATGCTAAGCAAGCTATTAATCTTGCTAGGGATACAGCATTTCGTCTAAACCATAACTATATAGGTACAGAGCATCTTCTTATAGGATTAATGCAGATAGAGGGAGTTGCATCTAGAGTTCTAAAGGAAAACGGAGTGACTGCAGATAAGGTTATAGAATTGGTTAACCAGTTGATTTCACCGGGTAGCGGTGTTGAGATGATGGAAGGCGGAAGCTTTACTCCTAGATCAAAAAGAATATTAGACCAGAGCCAAAGGGAAGCAGCAAAGCTTAAATCACAGGAGGCAGGGACTGAACATATTCTGATTGCATTAATGAAGGAATCAGATTGTATTGCTGTACGTCTTTTAAGTACTCTTGGTGTTAATCTACAGAAGGTTTATATTGACCTTTTAACGGCAGCAGGTGTAGACATCACTGCTGCTAAGAATGAGTTTACCTCAACTAAGAATAAGGCTAAGGCAAAGTCAAGTACTCCTACCCTTGATCAATATAGTAGGGATCTTACGATTTACGCAAAGGAAGGTAAGTTAGACCCTGTTATTGGTAGGGAGGATGAGATTCAAAGAGTTATACAGATATTAAGCAGAAGGACAAAGAATAATCCTTGTCTAGTGGGTGAACCGGGAGTTGGTAAAACTGCTATTGCGGAGGGACTTGCTCTTAAAATAATAGAAGGAAATATTCCTGAAACCATAAAGGACAAAAGAGTTGTCACCCTAGATTTATCAGGCATGGTTGCAGGTTCGAAATACCGTGGTGAATTTGAAGAAAGAATTAAAAAGGTAATTGGCGAGGTTATCAGTGATGGAAATGTGCTTCTATTTATTGATGAACTTCATACTATTATAGGGGCCGGTGGTGCAGAGGGAGCAATAGATGCTTCCAATATCCTAAAGCCATCTCTTGCTAGGGGTGAGCTTCAGATAATTGGTGCAACTACTAGAGAGGAATATCGTAAATACATTGAAAAGGATGCTGCTCTTGAGAGAAGGTTCCAGCCTGTTGTTGTAGAGGAACCCTCTGAAGAGGAGGCTATTCAGATAATGTTTGGACTTCGTGATAAATATGAGGCACATCACAAGGTAAGAATCACAGATGATGCTCTTGTGGCTGCAGTTAAGTTATCAAGTCGATATATTAATGATAGGCACCTTCCAGACAAGGCAATAGATTTAATGGATGAAGCGGCCTCTAAGGTACGATTAAGCACTTATACCCCCTCTCCAGTTATAAAGGACTTGGAGAAAGAAATTTCAAAGCTTGAACAACAAAAAGAGCAGGCTATCAAAGAAGAGGCTTATGAAAAGGCTGGAGAAATAAAAAAACAGCAGGAAGCACTAAGGGAAGAACTTGATAAGGAAAAACTTGTTGAAGAAAAGAAACGAACTGAGGACCAGCTTGTAGTAAATGATTCTGAAATCGCTGATATTGTATCTAGTTGGACTAAGATTCCAGTTAGGAAGCTTGAAGAGGAAGAATCCCAAAGATTGCAAAATCTTGAGAATATTCTTCATGAAAGAGTAATTGGCCAAGAAGAGGCAGTAACAGCAGTTTCAAAGGCTATTAGAAGAGGAAGGGTTGGACTTAAGGATCCTGATCGGCCAATTGGGTCATTCCTATTCCTTGGACCTACAGGAGTCGGTAAAACAGAGTTATCTAAGGCATTATCAGAGGCTATGTTTGGTACTGAGAATGCAATTATACGGGTCGACATGTCAGAATACATGGAGAAGCATAGTGTTAGTAAGCTTATAGGTTCTCCTCCAGGATATGTAGGTTACGATGAGGGTGGTCAATTAAGTGAAAAGGTAAGACAGAACCCTTATTCAGTAATACTGTTTGATGAGGTTGAAAAGGCACATCCTGATGTGTTCAATATCTTACTTCAGGTACTTGATGATGGACATATTACAGATGCCCAGGGAAGAAGGGTGAGTTTTAAGAACACCATAATCATTATGACATCCAATGCAGGAGCTCAGAACATAATTTCTCCAAAGCGTCTAGGCTTTGCCTCTGCTGTAGATGAGGGTGAAGACTATAAGAGGATGAAGGAAGGGGTAATGGATGAGGTTAAGAGGATATTTAGGCCAGAGTTCATTAACCGTATAGATGAGATTATCGTATTCCATTCTCTGACTAGAGATAATATTAAAGAAATTGTTGGCATAATGGTTAATAATATAGCCAAGAGAAGTAAGGCCCAGATGGATATTACTTTAGAAGCTAGCGGTGAAGTCCTAGAGCATTTGGCCGAAGTGGGATATGATGAAAAATATGGAGCTAGACCTTTAAGAAGAGCGATACAAACCAATGTAGAGGATAAATTAGCAGAAGCGATTCTAGCAGGTGACATCAAAGAAGGAGACACAGTAAGTATTGAGTATATAGATAATGAAGTTGTATTAAAGGCAGTATAGGCTACAATATGATTTCCACGGTCAAAAGGTAAAGAGTTAAAAAATAAATAACAAAAATCCGAAAGATAAAAACCAGTATATTGCTTATAGGTAGTGGAAAATTACAAGAAAATGGTTTATAATGTTTATATAATGTTCCATACAAATACTAATAGGAGGGTCATATAATGGCTGTTGTTGAAGAGTTAATACGCAAGGAAGAAGATGGGACTCTTAGTTTTGGTAATTATAAATTAGATATCAAATCTAAGCAAGCTGACTTTAAACATGAGGGAGATTTATACAAGGTTAAGACCTATAAAAAGATAACAAAGTTAGAAAGAAATGGCTTGTTTGTATATGAGTCAGTTCCTGGAACCGCTGTATTTAATCTAGGATATAAGGAAAATGAATTAACTTTTGATGTCACTGGTATAGAAACGGCACAAATTACCCTCGAACTAGAAGCTGAAAAAGAATATGAAATATATAAAAATGATAATTT
>JAAYRC010000180.1 GCA_012518975.1 Clostridiales bacterium | reverse complement strand
GAAACAGAAGGGGGAACATGGGGGACTAATTTCTTGTAGATGTTTTTTATCCAGGCTATCCATATAGGGCAACAGCAACTAGTAAGTTGGAAATCTTCTTCAGTCTGTATGTTTTTATCAAATTCCAATGCCTCCTTAAGAGTTAGGATATCCGCAAACAAGGCAACTTCTAGCATTCCATCAAAGCCTATTTTTTTAAAGGCATTTCTAAGCATACCTGGTGTAACATCATTGGAAAATTGTCCGAGAAATGCTGGAGCAATAAGGGCATAGACTAGGCCCTTATGGGAACGTATTGCCTGTAGGGCAGGAATGACGTCCTTACTTGCTGTAAGTTTTTTTGCCCTACATTCCTGTATGCAAAAGGAACATCCTGCGCAAGCCTCTTCATCAAATTGTAGCTTACCACTAGCATCAGGGTGTATGGCATGAAAGGGACATACCTTAAGGCAGTGCCTATCATCATCAGGGCAATCGCAGCTTTCTGTAAACCATACAAGAGGGTGCTTTTTGGGGTGTAGCAAACAATCTAGCTGATTAGTATCGAAAGAATCAAGAGATGAGATATATTCCTCATCTTTGTTTTCTATAGTAGCTTTTAGTAATTCATAATAAAGATCCTCAAAGCTCTTCATATTAACACCTCAAATTGAAATTATGTCTTACCAATGTTATTATTAACAAATCTTCCCGTAATATTCCAATATAAAACCTTTACTAGTGTCTTTATATGATTTATAATTGGCATATAATTTAAGTCAAATGAATATACACTTTGACTTTGGAAAATCTAATAAAAAATAAATGGAGAAAGTAATTGAAAGAAAAAAATAAAAGACTTATAATTTTAATCGGATGGATTATATTTTATATATATATTTTACTATTATCATATTTCTTGTTTTTTAGTGAACGTTATGGAAGGGATTTGATAACACAGCAATATAATTTGCAGTTATTCAAAGAAATCAAGCGGTTTATCAGATATAGGGGCCAGATTGGGATAGAAGGTTTTGTAGTTAATATATTTGGTAATGTGCTTGCATTTGTTCCATATGGTTTTTTACTTCCCATGTTAAATAGGACTTGTCGTAGGTTCTATGCTATAGCTATCTTAAGTGTTGTAACTAGTTTAATAATTGAAACATCCCAATTGTTATTAATGGTAGGGGTATTTGATGTAGATGACATCCTTATGAATTCTATGGGTGGAATTCTTGGATTTTTTGTATTTAAAATTGTTTATTCTTTTTATAGGAAGATTGAAGGTAGGAATTGAAATATATGATGGAAGGGGGCAATTTTATTTTTAAGCTATTTAAGAGGAAGGAGACAATTCAATTTTCAGGTAGAAGCCATCCAAGGTTGGGGATATTGTCAGCGGCGATAGGGCTTGTAGTGGTTTTTACTTTTATAGGGTTAAGTATAATCTCTGGTCTTAATAAGGGCCAGGGTGGATTTTATATTGGTATTTTAGGAATATTAATTTTTGTTTTGGCAGGGATTGGCTTTGCCCTTTCATACAAGGCTGTAAAGCAGAATGATATTTTTTATAGGTTTCCCATTGTTGGCTTAGTCATCAATGGTCTTATGCTAATTATACTTTTGTTACTTTATATTATGGGATTTTCGGGATAAATACATATAGAATTAAGGACACAAGAAAGGAGACATCATATGGAATTATCAAAGGATAAAATGGATGGAATTTTTGAAAGATACGAGTTGGCTACAAATCGTATCTATGACATAAAAACAGAAGAAGATGTTAAAGAGCCACTAAGGGATTATTTTCAAAAGTTAGCGGCTTTTCTTACTTTAGTGCAAGAGGTGGAAAGGATGATACGAGATGGGTCGTATTCAAGCCTATCCCTTGATGAGCTTAAAAAGATAAATCGTTCCTTGTACCAGGATATAACAGGAGACTATTATGAAAGCAGCTATGCAAATCCTACCTATGCATGTAAGATACTAGGTAAAAAATATGGTAAGCTTTTATCGTTTTTATATACTGAACTTAGGGGAACCATTGTCTATGCCTTTGAAAGTCGTATATACAATCTAACTATATATCTTGAGCTTTTCCTAGAAGTATATACACTGGCTAGGTGGGAGGATGAGTTTACTCCTAAAGATATGAGAAATGCAATAAAGAGCTTTATGTATGATTACTGTGATGAGCTTATATATACTAGGACTAGAGAAATGTCTGATCCTGATTATTCATTTGCTAGGGATATTATAATGGAATCGGATTTGAAAGACTTATCTTACCTATATAGGTATGGAGAATATATTTCAGATAATGAGTTGGGGACTGCTAGCTTTATTAATAGCCTATCAGAAGAAGAAGTTATGGCCATGGCAAATACTTTTACTGAAGGCTTTAGGAAGGGTTTTGAGGTAAGTGGTCTGGACCTGAGTGATAAAACAAATATGAATATCAGATATCAGATTGGTTTTGAGAGAGTTATAAGACAGGCTATACATAATTTTAACAATATGGGCCTGGATACTATCATATATCGCGCTGCCTATATTGCTATAAATAAGAGGCAGCATTTAAAGATTGGATATCACGGTTCATCTCCAAACAAGCAATATGATTATGACCATAGATTTGACAAAGGATTATTTGTAGATTCTAAATTTACGAAAAGAAAAATGGAGGCACGAAGACGAGCTTTAGACCAGATAAAGGGTATAACAAAGCATTATGCTGGTCCGGCTTTATTAGAGGTGTTTGGTGAGGAATTGTTCTCACCAATTGATAAGCCTGAAGCCATAAAGCTTAATAAAAGGCAAGAAAAACTTACGATTGATTATGCTAATTATGAGAGAGTATTGTCTAAGGAGTATTTTAATCCTAGTGAAAGTTCTTTTACAATAATATCTTATCCCATTCCTGAGATTGGAGAGGATTATGAAGAGATATTTGCCGAGACTGTTAAGGTTAATACCCTAGATTATGAAGTATATCAAGCTGTACAACAAAGAATTATCAATGTCTTAGATAAAGGTGAGTATGTAAGGATTCTCGGAAAGGGCAACAACCATACAGATATGATGGTGAAGCTTCAGCCCCTAAAGGACAAAGATAGGGAGACTAACTTTGAAAATTGTGTTGCTGATGTAAATATTCCGGTTGGTGAGGTGTTTACCTCCCCAATGCTGGAGGGAACCCATGGTAGGCTCCATACACCCTTGGTTTATCTTAATGATTTGGCTTATCATGATTTGGAACTGGTTTTTGAGGATGGAAGAATAGTTGACTATTCATGTAAAAACTTTGATAATCCTGATAGTAACAGAAGTTTTATAAAAGAAAACCTCTTTTATAATCATGAAAGTCTACCTATTGGGGAGTTTGCCATTGGTACTAATACTACTGCCTATATGATGGGGAGAAAATATGATATTGCAGCAAAGCTTCCCATACTTATAGCAGAGAAGACAGGTCCGCATTTTGCTATTGGAGATACCTGCTATTCTATGAGAGAGGATTTAAAGGTCTATAATCCAGATGGTAAGGAGATAATTGCAAGGGACAATGAGATAAGTATTCTTAGAAAATCAAATATTGATAAGGCTTATTTTAATTGTCATACAGATATAACCCTTCCCTATGATGAAATCAAGGAGATATCTGCTGTACTTTATGATGGAAGTCGGATAGCAATTATTGAAGATTCAAGATTTGTATTAGAGGGTACAGAATTATTGAATGAGCCATTGGATTGATTGGATGATTGCTAAACTTGAGCAAGAAACAAGGGTTTTGTGGGTTTTACAATTACATAATTGGATTAAATATTATACAGGGAGGTTGCTATGTTAAGAATAGAAAATTTTTCAAAAACTTATAAGGGAAATAAAAAGGCCGTGGATAATTTGAATTTACGTTTGGATAAGGGTGATATCTTTGGATTTATTGGCCATAATGGTGCAGGGAAAACTACAACCATCCGTGCTATGGCTGGGGTTATGGATTTTGAAGAGGGAGATATCTTCATTGATGATATTTCAATAAAGAGTGACCCTGTGAAGTGTAAAAAAAACATAGCATATATTCCTGACAATCCAGATTTGTATGACCATCTGACCGGTATAGGCTATCTTAATTTTATTGGAGATGTATTTGAGGTAAGCAAGGCAGATAGGGAGGAAGCTATAGGAAAATATGCTGATGCATTGGAGATAACAGCCAATTTAGGAGATTCTATCTCAACATATTCCCATGGGATGAAGCAAAAAACAGCTATTATATCAGCTTTAATACACAAACCTAAGCTTTTGATATTAGATGAGCCCTTTGTAGGATTAGATCCAAAGGCCTCCCTTACTTTAAGAAATATTATGAAAGACATATGTAATAATGGTAGTTCAATATTCTTTTCAACCCATGTACTTCTTGTGGCAGAAAAGCTCTGTAATAAGGTAGGCATTATTAAGGATGGAAGACTTATTGCCTTTGGACCTACGGAAGAGGTAACTGGAGATTTGAGCCTTGAGGATGTTTTTATGGAGCAGAACTAATCAAAGTTCATGATTTTTTGTTATTAACTGGTTGACTATAGGAAAGGCTTGGTGGATATATGAGAAAGGTCATACGTTTGGTTAGCATTCAACTTTGGGCGGTGCTGGCTAGCATGTTTGCAATGGGTGAAAATAAAAAGAGAAAGACCAGGGCATTATATGTGGGCTTTGTATTATTCCTAGTCCTTATGAGTGGAGTCTCTTTCATTTATGCATATAGTATGGGAATAGTTCTTAGAATGTTTGATAGTATTGAAATAATGCCATCCTTATTTATGGCTATGACAAGTGTATTGGTACTGTTTACTACATTGTTTAAGGTTAAAGGTACATTATTTGCCTTTAAGGATTATGATATGGTGATGTCTCTGCCAGTTAGCAACAGCCAAGTTGTTGCCAGTAGGCTAATTCTTTTGTATTCTATAAATTTTGTATTTGTATTAGTGGTTATGGTTCCAGTGATGATAGCATATGGAATACTGGCAGGCCCAGGACTAAACTTTTATATATATGGTATTATATTGGTCTTATTTATTCCCCTTATTCCCATAATAATAGCGTCTGTTTTGGGAACAGGCTTAGCCTATATATCTTCGGGCTTTAGATTCAAGAATCTAGCCTATATATTATTTTCCTTTATACTTCTTATAGGCTTTATGATTGTGCCAGTCTTTTTGGGAGATTCAACAGAGGCTATGGTGGAATTAGGTCAGGAGATAAATAAAAAGGTTCAGGAGATCTATCCCCTAGCCGGAATTTATAGCAAGGCTATAATTGGGGGAGAATTTGTATCGGCTATAATTTTTATGGCTATTTCTCTTTTGTCTTTTTGGTTATTTTCTCTATTAGTTGGCAGGGTATTTGTAAGAATAAATAGCTCCCTTATGTCAGGGGTGGCTAAGGGAAATTATAAGCTTGGTGAACTTAAAACTTCTTCGCCTCTTAAGGCTTTATACTTAATTGATCTGAAGCGTTATTTCGTGACACCAATTTATGTAATGAATACAGCCTTTGGTGTAGTGATAGCATTTTTAGCTGGTCTTTCGCTACCCTTTATTAATCTCGATAACCTATCAGGGCAAGTTGATCTAACGCTACTTAGGGACTTTTTACCTATGTTTATTGGCTTCTGTATGGCCACTTCCTCTACAACAATGGCTGGGATATCTATAGAGGGAAAGAATCTCTGGATTAAAAAAAGCCTACCTGTTTCTATAGATTTGATATTTGCTGCAAAGATACTGGTTAATTTGACTGTTCTTGCTCCGATATTAATTGCTTCAGTAGTCCTTGGCATTACAATGGGACTTCCCTTTATTAATGTTCTAGTCTTGCTTCTTATGGTAGTCGTATTTTCATTATATATTTCCTTATATGGATTGGTGATTAACCTTATATTTCCCAATCTGACATGGACCAATGAAACAGTGATAATTAAGCAAAGTACAGCATCCTTGATATCTGTCTTTTCTGGCATGGGTATGGTAGGAGTTCTTGCCTTACTATGGGGCCTAACTAAAGACTCCTTAGTAGCCATAATCTTATTCATAATTCTTTTGTGTGTTTTGATATTAGTCCTATATAAATGGTTATCATACAAGGGCAAAAAGAGATTCTTAAGCCTATAGGTGGGATTAAAAATACTAATAGATAACCAAACATTTATTAGAATGGCTAATATAAAGGATAAGAATATATCTGCTGAAAGATTACTACTAATATGCTAAAATGTTGGCAGATGGTAATATACAGTAGGTAATTATTAGAATGGAGGATTGACATGGATTATAAGCAGGCAGGAGTAGATATTGAAGCAGGTTATAAGGCAGTAGAACTTATGAAGGAGCATGTTAAGAAAACCATGCGCAAGGAGGTTTTGTCTGATATAGGAGGCTTTTCCGGAGCGTTTTCCTTAAAGAGATTCATGGGTATGGAAAATCCTACCCTTGTGTCGGGGACAGACGGTGTAGGAACAAAGCTAAAGCTTGCATTTCTTATGGATATTCATGATACCATAGGTATTGATTGTGTTGCTATGTGTGTAAATGATATAGCATGTTCAGGGGCTGAACCCCTATTCTTCCTTGATTATATTGCATGTGGAAAAAACAATCCCGAAAAGATTTCAAATATTGTTAAGGGTATAGCAGAGGGCTGTCTCCAGGCTGGGGCCGCCTTAATTGGTGGAGAAACAGCAGAGATGCCAGGCTTTTATCCTGAGGATGAATATGATTTGGCAGGTTTTGCGGTAGGTATTGCCGACCAGAAAGACTTGATTACTGGTAAGGAGGTAATGCCTAAGGATGTCCTAATAGGAATTGCTTCATCTGGCATACACAGTAATGGTTATTCTTTGGTTCGCAAAGTTTTCAAGATGGAAAGGCCTACTCTTAATACCCATTATGATGAGCTAGGTATGAGTCTGGGAGAGGCTTTGCTTAATCCTACTAAAATATATGTAAAGGCATTGCAGGGTTTAAAGGATGGTAATGTAAGGATAAAGGCTTGTGGCCATATAACAGGTGGAGGCTTTTATGAGAATATTCCAAGGATGCTTCCAGAGGGAATGGAAGCACATGTTCGTACGGACAGCTATGATATTCCTCCCCTATTCCAAATCCTAAAAAAGGAAGGTAATATTGCTGATAAGGCTATGTATAATACCTTTAATATGGGTATTGGTATGGCCATTGTCGTAGACCAGGACAAGGCAGATGAGGCTGTGAGAATAATTAATGGAACAGGAGAGAGGGCCTACGTCCTAGGAGAAATCCGTAGTGGTACTGGAGGGATAAGTTTATGCTAAGACTGGCAGTCCTGGTATCTGGTGGTGGAACCAACCTACAGGCCTTACTCGATAGGATTGACCAGGGAAAGCTTAAGGGTGTATCTATTGAAGTCGTTATAAGTAGTAATGATAAGGCCTATGCCTTGCAAAGGGCTATTTCTCATAACATTCCATACGCTGTAATTAAAAAGAAGGATTATGATAAAACAGAGGAATTTGACCAGGCTTTTTTAAGCCTGCTCAAAAGCTATAAGGTTGACCTAATAGTTTTGGCAGGTTTTTTGATGATACTTCCTCTTAATATAGTTAAGCATTATAATAATAGGATTATTAATGTTCATCCCTCCCTAATTCCATCATTTTCCGGCCAGGGGTTCTATGGTCTTAAGGTTCATGAGGAGGCACTTGCACGTGGTGTAAAGCTTACAGGAGCGACAGTTCATTTTGTAGATGAGGGGACAGATACTGGTCCAATTATACTTCAAAGGGCTGTTCCGGTCTTATATGGTGATACAGCCGAAACACTCCAAAAAAGAGTTATGGAAGAGGCTGAGTGGGAACTTCTACCAGAGGCTGTAAGGCTTATATCAGAAGACCGGGTAAGGGTTGAGGGCAATAAGGTAATTATAGAAGATTAAGCAATGGATTATTAAGCATGTGGAGGTATTATATGAAGGTTTTAATTATAGGTGGAGGCGGTAGAGAGCATGCCATAGCACAAAAAATATCTATGAGTCCTAAGCTGGACAAGCTATATTGTGCTCCTGGAAACGCGGGTATTGGCCAGTACGCAGAATGTGTTAACATCTCGGTAATGGAACATGAGGCTCTTGCTGATTTTGCCTTATCAAAAGGAATTGATCTTACAGTTGTAGGCCCTGATGATCCTCTGGCGGCAGGAATAGTAGATGTCTTTGAGGAAAAAGGACTTAGGGTTTTTGGCCCTAGAAAGCTTGCAGCAGAAATAGAAAGTTCTAAGGTGTTTGCTAAAAACCTTATGAAGAAATATAAGATTCCAACAGCTTTATATGAGGTTTTTGAATCAGCTGGGGAAGCTATAGATTATCTTAAAACTAGTAAATATCCTATAGTCCTTAAGGCGGATGGCCTTGCCCTGGGTAAGGGTGTCCTAATCTGCATGGATTATGATCAAGCTGTTAAGGGCGTTAGGGCTATTATGGAGGAAAAGCAGTTTGGCACTGCGGGAAATAGACTGGTTATAGAGGAATTCATCACTGGACCAGAGGTTTCTGTTCTAGCATTTTGTGATGGAACCCATATATTACCTATGACCAGTGCTCAGGATCATAAGAGGGCTTTTGACAATGACCAGGGGCCAAATACTGGTGGAATGGGAACTCTTTCCCCATCTCCTTTTTATACAGAAGAAGTGGATGAATTTTGTAAGAAGTATATTTATCAGCCTACAATGGATGCAATGAAGGCTGAGGGTAGAGATTTTGTTGGTATATTGTTCGTGGGACTGATGCTTACAAAGGAAGGTCCTAAAGTACTTGAATATAATGCCAGATTTGGAGACCCTGAGGCCCAGGTAGTTCTTCCCAGACTTAAGAATGATTTAGTGGAAGTTTTGGAAGCCTGTATTGATGGTAGACTAGATAAGATTGACCTATCTTTTGAGGATAATGCGGCTGTATGTGTAATCCTAGCCTCTGACGGATATCCAGGTTACTATGAGAAGGGCTTTCCTATAGAGGGGCTTGATTCCTTCCGTGGGGCTGATGACTACTTTGTATTTCATGCAGCAACAAAAAATGAGGGAGGACAAATCCTAACTAATGGAGGTAGAGTCCTTGGTTTGACGGCTATAGCTAGTGACCTTAAAAAAGCTCGAGCTAAGGCTTATGAAGCTGTTGATAGGATTAATTTTGCTAATAAATATATGAGAAAAGATATTGGAAGAGTTATAGACCAGGTAGAGGACTAATATTAGAATTTAATATAAAAGTTAATTATAAATGCTACGGTATGTCGAATGTTTATTTGATTACCGTAGTTTTTTGAATTGTTGATTTTTGCAAAAAATATCCACTTATAAGAGGCAGTATATGACACCAAAGACAGTAAATGCCACAGAACTGCCATAGTTCTTTTTTAATATTAATCCGTAATACGACAGAATTTATTGATGTTCAAGCTTGTTTGAAAGGAGTAATAAATGAGAAAGCGATTATATCATAAATGTATTATATTTCTACTTTGCATAGGGATAATATTATCTAATTTTACATATAATTCGACAGCATTAGCGTCTGGTAAAGGCACTGTAACAGCAAATTCACTTAATGTTAGAACCCAGCCATCTACATCTGCTAATAGATTACAGCTTGATGATGGAACATATGTCTTCTTAAGAAAAAATGAAACTGTTACTATATTGGATACAGAAGGAGACTGGTATTATGTATCCTTAGTCTTTAATGGTAAGACGGTTAAGGGCTATGTTCATGGGGATTATATAAAGGTAACAAAGAGTCCTACTCCAAAGCCAACTCAGGCGCCAACACCAAAGCCTACTCCTACGCCAAAGCCTGAAAGTGGAAACAAGACAGAGACAGGATACAAGCATGAGGCTACTGTAACAGCTGGGTCCCTAAATGTTCGAAAGGATGCCGGTACCAATAACTCTGTAGTAGGATCCTTGAAGGCTAATAACAAGGTGACAATTATAGGTGAAGCAGTAGTTGACAATACCAAATGGTACAAGATAAGTTTGCCTAGTGGACAGCTAGCAAAGGAAGGATATGTTTCTAGTCTTTATATAAAATTGAATCTTGAAAAAAGTATAAAGGCAAATATAAGTTCTAAAAAAGTAAATATTCGCAAGGCTGCTGGAGATAAGGCGGCTTATTTAAAAAATGAAGAGGGTAATATAATTTCGCTTAAAAAGGATAAGGCGGTTAATATCATAGATCAGACAATTGTTGGTGGAGTAAAATGGTATAGGATATCCTTTAAGGTAAGTGGAAAAAGCTATAAGGGATATGTTCCAGCACATCAGGTGGGATTCAGGGGAGAGAACACGGAAAGTACAGCCACCCCAACGCCGACACCAAAACCTACTCCTAAGCCAACAAAGGCACCGGAACCAACTCCTACACCAAAGCCTACACAGGCACCAACACCTAGTCCGGTTCCTACCAAGCCAGCAGAGCCTACTGTAACTCCAACACCTGTTCCTACGAAAGCACCCACTCCAATACCGACTCCAATACCAGAGCCTAACCAGATTCTTGAGATTGCTGATAATCCAGTTCACTATGATATTGTTGATTCTCTTGATGGTTATGTTTGCAATACGGTCTATCTAAATGTTTATGAGAATGTCTTAGCCTACAATAATTTTCTATATGATGCATACGGACAGCCAGTAACCTTGCTTAGTGGAGCCAAAGTTAAGGTTAATCAGACAGTTAGGGTAAATGGAGAGCCATGGTATTATATTAGCCATGACAATATATCAGGACATGTAAGGGCTGAGTATATATATGTGGGATCAGAGCTACCAACTGGTGTAACGAATCCATGGAAGCCAGGAACACCAAATCCTTCTGTAACTCCCACTCCTGCTCCCCAGCCAGGTGATGACCTAGACTTTGAAGCACAGCTTGCAAGAGAGGGCTTTCCTGAAGACTACAAGATTGCCTTAAGAGAGCTTCATGCGAAAAACCCCAATTGGGTATTTGAGGCATATCATACAGGACTTGATTGGAAGACAGTTATAGATAATGAAAGTATCCCAGGAAAGAATACCATTCCTAATTCAAAGAGTCCTGAATGGTTATCCTTTGATAAGGGAGCATATGACTGGAAAACAGATAAGTTTACTATATATGATGGTACATATTGGGTTACAGCTTCAAGGGCGGCTGTAGAATACTATATGGATCCGAGAAATTTCCTTAATGAGAGAGAAATATTCCAATTTGAGCTTCTTAGATATCAAAGTCGATATCAGAATAAGCAGGGTGTGGAAAGTATACTAAAGGGAACGGCTTTATATAATGCTTCTTATTCATTTATAGATGATATAGGTAATAATCAAACCTATACATATGCTGAGACTTTTATAAAAGCAGCGGAGTATTCTGGAGTAAGTCCATATCATCTGGCATCTAGAGTAAAGCAAGAGGTAGTAACAGGACCAACAAGCTTAAGTAATAGTGTATCAGGTACCTATAAGGGCCATGAGGGATATTATAATTTCTATAATATTGGAGCCAATGATAGTCCTGGAGGAGGCGCAATTGCTAATGGGCTTAGATACGCTAAGAATGGAACTAAGAATGCTGCTACTAACAAGACTTATTTAATTCCATGGACAAATCCGTATAAGTCCATAGTGGGAGGTTCATATTTCCTTGGAAGCACATATATCAATAGGGGCCAGGATACAGTGTACTTGCAGAAGTTCAATGTCACCCCTACTTCCACATACTTCCACCAATATATGACAAATGTAGAGGCTCCATGGGCAGAAGCTAGAAAGATTGCAGCAGCATACAGTAACATGGCAGATTCTCCTATAGTATTCTCCATTCCTGTATACCTTAACATGCCTGCTAAACCTTGCCCAAGGCCAACGACACAGTTTAATCCAAATAATAGGTTAAAGAGCTTGAAAGTCTTTAATATAGACAATACTGAACTTCAAATTACACCTACCTTTAATCAGACAGAATACAATTATTATCTGATAGTAGGAAACGACACCCAGGCGGTGGAGATTAAGGCCACAACAGTAAGTAAAAAGGCTAGTGTATTTGGAGGAGGCTATATACCTCTCAGTGTCGGTGATAATGAGATAGTTATTCCGGTTGTTGCTGAGAATGGCGATACGGTAAACTACATCATTAATATTGTTAGGGAGTAATAATGAACCGATTTAAAAAAGCTTAAGAGGCTGGAATTATCGGACAAGATAAAAAACTCCGGCCGGTAGTGTGTAAAACTACTGGCCGGAATTTAGTTTATAAACAAAAAAGAACTTGTTTCTAAAAATCATTATGTTATTATTAAGCAAAAGGGGGAAAGGTAATGAAAAGAAGAAAATTTAACATTATATTATTTTGTTTGTTTATTATAATATCTGGTAGTTTCAATGTTGAAACTGCAAGGGCTGCAAGTGCAGATATAGAGATTACAAGTGATAGTGATCAGATAAGTGTTGGTGATACTGTTTTAGTATATATTAATATCAAATCAGATTCTATATTCGATAATGTAGAAGCTAATTTAACATATGATGATAATATCCTAGAATATAAGGAAGGATTATTAACAGGAGGCAGCGGATTTTTAAGGCTTTATGATTTTAATATGTCTGAAAGTACAGACGATAGAAAATACGCCATGAAATTTGAGGCCTTGCAGGCTGGAAAATGTGAAATTGAATTTACAGGCTCAATTATGGTGTATGACCATGAATCAGGACTTCCTATGTCGATTTCATCAAAATCTCTTGAGCTAGACGTAAAGGTAGCACAAACTGCTTCTGTAAATGCAAACCTTAAATCATTAAAAATCAGCCCTGCTAAACTAAGCCCAGACTTTGATAAGAATACATTAGAGTATAGTACTAGTGTGGGCTATGACACAGCAAAATTAATTGTGGAAGCCCTTCCTGAAGATGAAAAGGCAACCGTTCGTGTATCTGGAAACGATATGTTAGAAGAAGGAGATAACAAAGTTACTATTTCTGTGATTGCAGAATCAGGAAATGTCATAGAATATATTATTAATGTAGTAAGAGAGGCGGCACCTTTAGGAGAAGTTGATATAGAGCCTATTACTCCTGACCAAAGGCATGGTAAATTTGAGGTGGTTAAAGATGCAGATAATACCTTTGTGATTTATAATGGCAAATATAAACTGCTTGAGCCATCTGCTGATGTTAAGATACCAAGCGGATATCAGGAGACTAAAATTATAGTGTCGGGCATATCGATACCTGTCTATGCACCTGATCAGCTTGATAGTGACTTTCTCTTGATTTATGCTGAGAATGAGCTTGGTCAGCCTGGTTTTTATCGATATGACAAGGTGGAAAGGACCATGCAACGATATATAGAAGACCTTACACCTGTTTATGGTCCAATAGATGATATTGATAAGGAGCTTATGGACTCTAATGAATACCGAGCTAAGTTAAATAAGGCGGCAATAATTATTGGAATCTTAAGTGGGCTTTGTGCTTTGTTTATAGTACTTTTTATCCGATACTTTCTAATGTCAAAGGGATATAAAAAACGTAAAAAGAGAAAGTAAATATTGACAAACAGACTT
>JAAYRC010000179.1 GCA_012518975.1 Clostridiales bacterium | reverse complement strand
TAGATCATTGGCTTGTTAATGGTGAGGTAATATATGAGACTGACCTGATTGTTAACTCATCTATGATTATAGATGGAGAAGTAGAGGTGGTCTGTGTATTTAGGGAAAAGGCTAAGAATCCCAAGCTTATTATTAGGGAGCTTCGTTCAGATGGAGATAATGATTATATAATTCTTTATAATCCTTATGAAGAGGATGTATCTATGGTGGGTTATTCCATTACTGATAATAAAGACGAGCCAGGCAAGCTTATCTTACCTCCAAGATTATTAAGAAGTGGCCAGAGTCTCAAAATTCTAGGCGAAAGTAATAAGGAGCCTGTTACTGAAGGGATGGTACGGGCTGGCTATAATCTTAGTGAAGGTGAAACAGTGGTTCTTTATAAGGAAGGGGAGCCTGTGGACCAGGTAACTATCCCAAATCTTGATAAAGGCAATCTATATATACGGGATTTGAAGACCATGAGGTTTTTTGAAGAAAAAAGATAGGGTAAAACCCACCTTATGTACTCTTGTAGAAGAATACAAAGGTGGGTTGTTTTTATTATAAGATAATTATTGTTACTTTTAGTATAATTAGCAACATATTATTTAATTATAGTTTTTCCTCCCATATAAGGCTGTAAGGCCTTAGGGATATTTACTGTACCGTCAGCATTTAAGTTATTTTCCAGGAAGGCAATAAGCATTCTTGGTGGGGCAACTACGGTATTGTTCAAGGTATGGGCAAAGTATCTGCCTTCCTCACCATTTACTCTAATCCTTAACCTTCTAGCTTGGGCGTCTCCTAGATTGGAACAGCTACCTACTTCAAAGTACTTTTGCTGTCTTGGAGACCATGCTTCTACATCTACAGATTTTACCTTGAGGTCAGCCAAATCGCCTGAGCAGCATTCTAATGTCCTAACAGGTATATCCAATGTGCGGAAGAAGTCAACTGCGTTTTGCCATAGTTTGTCATACCACATCATACTATCTTCGGGCTTACACACTACAATCATTTCCTGTTTCTCAAATTGATGTATCCGGTATACCCCTCTTTCCTCCATACCGTGCGCTCCTTTTTCTTTACGGAAGCATGGAGAGTAGCTAGTCATGGTAACAGGAAGGGTATCCTCATCTATAATTTGATCAATGAATTTGCCTATCATAGAGTGTTCGCTGGTACCTATTAGATACAGGTCTTCGTCTTCGATTTTATACATCATAGCATCCATCTCAGCAAAGCTCATAACTCCAGTGACAACCTCACTACGTATCATATAGGGTGGTATGCAGTAAGTAAAGCCCCTATCAATCATAAAATCACGGGCATAGGCTGTAACTGCAGAATGTAGTCTTGCGATATCACCTAAAAGATAATAAAAACCGTGACCAGCAACCCTTCTAGCACTATCTAGGTCAATTCCATTTAGTCTTTCCATAATATCAATATGATATGGTATTTCAAAATCAGGAACTGTGGGCTCGCCGTAGCGATTTAATTCTACGTTTTCGCTGTCGTCCTTACCAAGTGGGACACTTGGGTCCATAATATTAGGTATGGTCATCATAATCTCGGTTATTTTTTTGTTAAGCTCAGCCTCTTTCTCTTCTAAGGCCTTTAAGCGATCAGACTGCTCGGTGACCTTATTCCTAAGCTCCATCGCCTGGTCTTTTTTGCCTTGGGACATCAAACCTCCGATTTGCCTGGATATGGTATTACGCTCAAAGCGCAGGTTATCAGCCTCTTGTTTAGAATTACGGAATTCTAGGTCTAAGGCAATTACTTCATCCACTAATTCAAGTTTATGGTCCTGAAACTTATTGCGGATGTTTTGTTTTACAATTTCGGGATTTTCCCTAACGAACTTTAAATCAAGCATATCTATCCTCCTAAGATGATTTTTATTTTAATACATACTTATATGATTGCTTCGCTGGCTTTGCTGAATCACAAAAAAACCTTCCATCCCATAGATATGGGACGGAAGGATCCGCGTTGCCACCCAAATTGCCAATTATATTAATTGGCCACTCGAAAGTATTATAAAGGGTACTAGCCTTTGGCTCATCGCCAATAGCTCCAAAAGTGGAAGGATTTGTCCCTTCACCGATTTGCACCAACCATCGGCTCTCTGTAGAAGTTCATAAATCGTAGCTTTTATCATAGCTAATCATATTAGTTTTTTACAATTATAAACCTTTTTAATATTTTTTGCAAGAAACTATTTTTTATTCTATTATACCATGCTTTTTATCGTATTTTCTTTGAAAGAGCTTAGCAATCTCTACGATAGGAATAACTAAAAATCCAAGTGCCATGGAAACAATGTATTCATTTATTGTAATATGCTCAAAGCTAAATGCATTTGCTATAGGTGGAACAAATATAATTACTGTTGTTAGTATAAATGATGCTATAACTGCTCCAGATAGGAATTTGTTCTTACTTTTCATCTTAAAAATTGAATGTCTTCTGCTTCTCATATTGAGTGAATGGAACATTTCTGACATAGAAAGTGTTAGGAATGCCATTGTCATACCAGCTGGACTTTCTGCGATTTCCCATAAACCTGATTCCATGTAGTGGCCAACAAAGTAAGAAATGACGGTAAGGGCTGCCACCATGGCTCCCTGCCATATAAGGTCTATGCCTAAACCTCTAGCAAATATTCCTTCCTTGGAATCCCTAGGGGGCCTTTGCATGGAGTTGGCTTCCTCAGCCTCCATTCCAAGGGCAACTGCAGGTATAGAGTCGGTTACAAGATTTATCCAAAGCAAATGCACTGGCTTTAGGATTGTAAAGCCAAATAGGGTTGCTGTAAATATAGCTAAAACCTCAGCTAGGTTAGATGATAATAAAAACTGGACTGCTTTACGAATGTTATCGTAGATACGGCGACCTTCCTTAACAGCATTAACAATAGTAGCAAAGTTGTCGTCGGCCAGTACCATTTCAGCAACATTTTTTGTAACATCAGTACCTGTTATACCCATACCAATACCAATATCTGCAGTTTTGATTGATGGTGCATCATTAACACCATCACCTGTCATAGCGACTACCATACCCCTATCCTGCCAAGCCTTAACAATACGGACTTTATGCTCGGGCTGAACGCGGGCATATACATAATATTTATCAATCACATCGTCAAGCTTATCATCACTGATTTCATTAAGCTCTGAACCTGTTAATGCCTGGGTTTCATTGTCTATAATGCCTAATTGTCTAGCTATTGCAACTGCAGTGTCCTTATGGTCACCAGTAATCATAACTGTTCGGATACCTGCATTCTTACATTCTAATATAGCAGGTTCTACCTCAGGACGGACCGGGTCAATCATGCCTGTAAGGCCAATAAAGCAAAGGTCCTTCTCAAGGTATTCGGGGCTTTGTTGTTCAGGCATCTTATCCCAGTTGCGAAATGCTGCTGAGAGAACACGGAGGGCTTTATCAGCAAGG
>JAAYRC010000178.1 GCA_012518975.1 Clostridiales bacterium | reverse complement strand
TTCTTAATTAATGATAAATCTATTGCATCCACTTCCCCATCTTCATTTAGGTCAGCCCTACGATAGGTCTCGGAATCAAATTCTATCATTCCAAGCAAATATTGTTTCATAATAGCATAGTCTAGAGCATCAACACTTCCACTGATATCTAGATCGCCAAGTAGGTCATTATTCATAGTAGGAGGCTCCTCTCCGAATATCTTAACTCCATCAAGATATACTGGTATCTTCTTACTTATAGCATAGTCACCTGTAACTCCCTGTCTGCTCCAGTCATTACTTGGATCCCAATGAGTAAGGTAATTAGAATCTTGTTTTGCGGTTAACATAAACATCAATTCTCTATCACCATATATTTTTCTATCGCTCCAATCGAACTCATAATAATAGGTTCCTTCGTCATCCCATTTAAACGGTCCCCTAGTAACAACCGGTAAATCCTGAAGTGAAATCTGTTCATCATATGCAATGGCAAACACTACATCCTCTATACTCTGCCCGAATTCCATCATCTCACTGATGTTAAAGAAGTATCTTGCCATCATACCTGTTTCATAATGAGGAGGTTGGCTGGATTCATTATGTAATCTAATAACGATTTGTGAACTTGATTCGTTTTCTCGTTCCACCCGGGCCTCACAGTAATAATCATCTGTTCTCTCTTCAGGATGAGGGAAATTAGGAATGGGTTGATGCCCCTCACCATAGAAGTAATATAATCCACCACAGGCTCCGACAAAGGCTGCATTATAGTCAGAAGCAACTTCATTGTACGCATATTCCGTGGTTGAATCGATATGATAGTCATCTATATCTGGTCCCCCTGCCAGAGCACCCCATAAAATATGCCTATGTTCTACAGGATCATTCATACTTAAGGTCTTTGATCCATGGGCTGCTCTATGGTGGGGATGCTTTACAAATGGTAGACCCTTCTCATAGCCATAGCCAACGATATAAGAGTATCCCATAGGGTTTCTCCCCATAATATACTCCATTTGACCCTTAGACCACTCACCAAAATCTGCCCTTTCAGGATGATATTTCATGTATACAAGTGCAGATAATTGGGCGGCCGCATTGTAACGGGCAGACCCCCAGCCATTAATCATGGTATATCCGGCTGGTGACGTAGTAATATAATTTGTATCGTTAGGCTCTTTATGCTCTGCCGCTCCTCCTGATAAATACTCTACGTTCCAACGGGCAATATAGTCAAACAATTCATTTTCAGGGAATAGACAATTCAGTCTCAAAAAGACTCCTCCCCATACAACATCCCAGCAATGAACCCAGGAATTGTACCATACATTAGTATTTGTAGTATCAGGTATTATTCTCTTCATATACCCAGTATACTTACCCTCACTAGACACGGATACAATATCATCGATATAGTCCATCTTACCGGTGCAATTATATAGCCACACTGCCGCCCATGCCAGTTCATCTTCATCATAGTCGGAAGTATAGTAGCCGTCACCTGTGGCTAGTCCTCTATACTTGGTAGCAAACTCATACATTGCTTCTGCCACAGCTAGACACCTAGCTGCATATTGAGGGTCAGAATCCTTAAAATTTAAGTAGGAAATAGCAAGTGATGCTGCCGTACTGGCACAGACATCACTACCTGGCGTTTCCGCAGTTGCAAAATCAGCTGGTCTTGGAATATTGGGTGGATATAATTCCGGTGGTCCCCAATAAGAGTGATCTAGATCCCCTTCCCCTACCATATAACAAAATGCAATAAGATTTCCTTCTTCATCAAGGAAAGAACAACGCAAGAAGGTATCCGTAAAATACTTCAAAATCTCTAGCATATGTTCTTCCATTCCTGTATCCTTAAAGGCATCCCTAAACTCATAAAATCCCCAGCCTAAAGTACCTGCAGTATAGCTTTGAGGAAGTCCGAATCGGACATGGTCTCCGGCATCATGAAAGCCTCCATGCAGATCCATCATCCCATCCCGATCCGGATCAAGAATATCCTTGTATTTCGCAATAAATGAAGCAGATAGTGAGGTGTCCTCCAAGGGTATATTGCAATCGTCTACATGACAATCTCCTCTCCATTCTAATCTTCCACCTGTGATACCAGGCCCGCACTTTTGGGCATCATAAAAGTATATGGATTTTTGAAGTGCTTCTGCAAAGTTGAAGTAATCATAATCTTCCCAACCCTCAGCCGGTGTAAAATCATCCGGGGTTTCGGCAAATGCTACTTTTCCCACTAATACTTGTTCTAATATCAATACAAAGGCCAGTAAAATTGACGCTTTCCTTAAACATCTAATAAAACATCTCTTCTTTTTATTTCCCTTATGATACATCCTAACTACCTCCCAGAGACTAAAATCTACATAGTCTTTATCGACTAGGCGTTCTATACTTGTATCAAAAATCTAAAAGACCATTTATCTACTATAGATTTGTTCTTACTTTAGTAATAGCTTTTTTAGTCCAGCAAAATCAATTGCATCAACAAATCCATCCTGATTAATATCCGCATTTTTCACAGATATCACACTTCCATCCATGGTTAACATGTATACCTTTAGTAAGCTTAGGTCAAGGGCGTCAATAATCCCATCAGAATTAACATCTCCTAATAAAGTCTCTTCTTCTCCTGATGGGTCAGCTCCGTATACTTTAACATTGTTTTTATAGACTGATATGTTTTTGTTCTCTTTAAAAGTATCTGTTACCCCTGAAGTAGAAAAGTCATTGGAAGAATCCCAAACTTTATCTTCATAATTATATATAGCAAACTGCACATAAGTCTTTGCATATAATTTATCATTAGGGAAGGATATTTCTACATAGTAAATATTATTCTCTTTATCCCAGGGCTTGACTGAAGAAATCTGAGCATTGGCTGCAGAGTAATATATTTTCGTAGAGAACTTATTAGTATCTATCCCCTTAGAAGCATATTCCGATAAGTCAAGAAAGAACTTAACGGACAAATCTGACTCATATTGTGGAGGTGATGTTGCAATGTTATACATGTTAAGGTCAATTGTAACCCCTTCACTACTGGTCTTATAAAGCTTTGCTTCTGTATAATACTTTGTTGCTACCATCTCAATACCAGGTGTCGCTTCCGGCTCTTGACCTTGTCCACAATATTCCGACATTCCTGCCAATGCACCCACAAGTCCTGCATTATAGTCTAGTCCTGTTTCCGTATAAACGTATTCATCTATATTGTCATGATATTCATCATTAATATCCGCTCCTCCCACAAGAGCACCATATAGTATATGTCTCTGTGGTGTTTCCTTCTTTTCATCAGCAGGTGGACCTTCTAGCATTCCACTTGCTGCCCTATGATGGGGATACTTAGGGTAATTATCTCCAAAGCCCACCATATAAGACATGTTATTCGGATTGTCTCCGAGGATATAGTCGATTTGACTCTTAGCAAAGTCAAGATACTTTTGCTCACCTGTTTCCTTATAATAAACAAGCTGTATAAAGCTCTCTGCAGCAGGGTACTTGCAAACTCCCCAGCTATCAAGATATTTTAGGCCTCCAGGAGTAGTTCTTATTCTATTTTGCCAATAGTCCATATGGTTTTCTGCAATCTGCTTATACTTTGGATTGGATGACAGAGTCGCGAGCTTGACAAATACTCCTGTCAAGACATAATCCCAGCAATGGGTCCAGTTGTCATCAAACATATTATCTCCACTAATGTTCTTCTCAACCATTAGTTTCTCCACATTATCCATATAGGTCTGGTCATTTGTTGCCACATAGAGCCAGATGGATCCCCACATTAATTCATCCAGATAATCCCGAGGAAGATAATAGCTTTGACCCTTACTATTACCCCTATAGGTCATACCAAAGGTATATAAGTCCTTTGCATAGGTCAGGCATTTCTCTGCATATTCCGGATCCCTATCTTTACAGTTTATGTACATAAGCGCCAAGGTTGCCGCAGCACTTCCAGCCACATCCGAGCCAGGATTGGAAGGTGTTGCAACATAATAAGTCGGTCTGTCATAGGTTTGAAGCTCTGGTGGTCCCCAGTATTGGTGGTCCACATCACCGTCACCTACCTGATAGTAAAATGTAGTCTTATCAGGGAAACACTTCATAAAATAGTCGCAGAAATGCTTTAGGATGTTCAGCATATACTCGTCCTGACCCTTTTCAATAAATGTGTCTTCAAATTCATAATAAGCCCAGGCAAGAGTTGAAGCTGAAGTACATTGGGGTAAACCAAATTTCACGTGGTCCCCACAATCATGAAATCCCCCTGTTAGGTCAAGCCCTACATCCTCCCCGTCATGAATGTGGCAAGGGCCTCGCCACTTAATTCTGTTGTTCCCTGCATCCGGTCCACACCAGTTTGCCTCATAGAAAAGAATAGATTTTGCAAATGCGTCAACATAGTTGAAGTCGTTTTCTGCTGCCATAACAGGTTGTGGAATAATTCCAACCATATATATGACAAGCATAATTAGTACCATGGCTCTTTTCATAGTATACCTCCTTGAATTTGATAATTAATTATAATAAGCGTTTTGCCCTATATTTCTTGAAAACCAATCCTGTTTATCACCAATCCCCTATATAAAATTCCAATTATAATATCCATTACTTATGTGTTATGACATCCATATTATGTTAATATCATATATTATATTACATATATTTACAAGCATTATTTACTTTCTTTTACAGCTTTCTTGTCTTAGGTTTATTTATAAATAAAAATCCATATCACACGATATCTGTGATATGGACCTTAAATTAATATCAAAATCTATTCTTTACTTGGATTAAGAAATTAAAACCGCATATAAGGTAAAATCAAGATTCTCACCATAGTATAGATACATAATATTCTTATTATCTATCCTGTCTAGCCAGTAGGTATACAACCTACCTTCACCTACCTCATCCTCGAGAATCCCCAGTATTTCATCCAGTACAGTTGATTCTTCAAAGTCATAGATACACATCATCACTGTACCCATATTCGAAGGATACCACATTTGCTTATAGTAATAATCTATCTTGCCATCATTATCTATATCACTACTATATTGATAGTAATCCATGTCCTTTTCTATCTGTTCAGCACTACCAAGCAATATACCCTCGTTATTATCCAGAAGCTTGGGTAAGTCTTTATTATTAAGAACCTTCTTTATCTGGTCCATCCCAGTAAAGTTCTTTTTCTCATATTTTACCACCATATCATAATCCAAAATCTTATAGGAGAAAATCATTCCATCCGCCAGAATACCCTCTTCATATAGATACAGTGAATATCCTGAATGATATTTGGTATTATAATT
>JAAYRC010000177.1 GCA_012518975.1 Clostridiales bacterium | reverse complement strand
TGAGATGCTTTATTATAATGATTCCATAATTCACAAAGCGGATAGTTACTATTCGCTTTGTGTTTAGGAGGTTAACATGGAAACAAAGAAAAGTGATATTGAGTATAAAGAACCAAGGAATTGGAAGGAAGAGTCTGATAGACTGGAGTCTTATCATTTCAAAGTGATTGCTGATTCTATGTATGAAAAGTCTAAAAACATTAGTAATGAGAATATAAAATATGCGTTAGAAAAAGCAATGTATTTTCAAAGACAGGCACGCTCAGCCATAATATATGAAGAACACGATTATGAAAGAAAGTATACGGACTTAGCATATATTTATAGTCAGATAGCAATAGAAAAAAATAGCAGAAGAGATGTAGGTGATATACTTAGTCCAAATCAAGCACGTTATCTTCAATACAAAACAAGATATTTGCTAGAGTGGTATAAGACAGATATTGAATCAGCTGAGTATGAAGATAAAATAGACCAGCTATCAATATATTATACTCGAAAGAAAAGCCAAGAGCTGAATACAGATATAATATATGACCCAAGAATATTCTATGATTACATACTTGAATACATATCTGCTGAAGAGAGTAACAAGGATATGTATAATAAATTAGAAACTGTCTTTATGACCTTCTTTAGTGAATTAGAAAAAAACAAATGGACTTTAAGGCTAGCATATAGTACTGATGAAAATCTTATTGAAATATATTATATCTGGTACAAATATTTCAAAAAAGTAGACAAGCAGGAGTTAACAGCTAAAAACGTATATCAAATCTTACGATATGGTTTGTTTTTTTGGAGAAAAGATTAAACCCAAATTAATATAATAAAAGGAGAAAACAATATGGGAATGATAAGTTTTTTATTGTAGAATTTATACTATAATTTAATAGAGCTTAGTGATATAATTATAGGTAGAAGATAAAAGGCTTAGATTGGCTATAAGAATATTGTGTAGCCCTGATGTATTGGAGGGATTATAATGGATAGATTAAGCAAAAAAGATATTAATTCAGGAATACGAATTCGGCTACTACTATTATGCATTATAGTTACTGCTATAGGGTCATCATGCAGTATAATAAATCCTAATAAGAATAGCAATCCTGATATATCTTATGTTGCTAGTATATCTGATGATATAGCTATAGATACTGAGGCAGAAGCTAACATAGAAGAATGGCCCATATCAGAACCTAGTCAAATACTTAAAAATACCCCAACACCCATATTAGATCCAGACCCAAAGCTAGAGATAGCTAAAGATAAAGAACCCACAGAATCAGAAGAATATAATCCGACTGAAGCCCAGACTCAAGAAAATACAGAAGAAAAAAAGCTCACGAAAGCCCAGACTCCGACAAAAACTCCGACAAAAGCAACAGAGGAAAAGTCGACTGTTAGTCCTAAACCCAAGAAAAAGACTGATTCATCCTCTAGTAATGTTACGGCTAATTCGGAATATAGTAAGCAGGCTAATAAGATTATTAATAAGCTTATTACCAAAGATATGAAAGATGTTGAAAAGGTAAAGGCTGTCCATGATTACATAGTTATAAACACCAAGTATGATATAAAAGGTTTGGAGAATGATAATCTACCTGATTCTGCATTTAGTCCAGAAGGAGTGTTTGAAAAAGGAAAAGCCGTGTGTCAAGGGTATGCTGAAACATTTCAGCTCTTTATGGAGCTTCTTAATATCGAATCTAAGCTTGTAATAGGTACAGATTTGATTAGCGGTTTGGGACATTCATGGAATATGGTAAGCCTAGATAACAAATGGTACCATATAGATGTTACCTGGGATGATCCTGTACCTGATCAAGGAGAAAATGTTCAGTATAAGTACTTTCTTATCCGAGATGAAGATATAGAAAAGGATCATAAATGGAAGAAAAGTGACTATCCTAAATGTGAAAGCACAGATTATCTTTATTATATTTATTACGATTATATAGTAGATTCTATAGATGATATTGAAGCAAAGTTTATGGACCAATATAATAAGGGTTTGAGGGAAATAACCCTTTTGTATCCAGAGAATGATATGCCTGATTTTGAATTCATGTATGACTATGAATATCTATGGAAGGAAGTTGATGGCGAGCTTAAGCTTAGTTATTCATATTATCCTTTATGGCGCCTAGGAGATTATTATGTATTGACGGTATATATGGAGTAGGTTATAAACGTTTACAAATTTGGTCCTATGTCAAATGACATAGGACCAAATTATTGGGATTATTTAAATGGTAGTTCTGGTTTTTTATCGGTGCCATCTGGTGATGCCCATGGAGTATTTAGTGGGTATGGTTTCTTTGGTTCTTCCTTTAGAGGGAAGGGCCAGCATACCTGTTGTTTTTGAAGTAACTTTATGCATAGGTATATAACTGATTTGTCTGTAAATTCTTTAAACTCTTCTTCGTTAGGTAGATGATCAATTGCTCTGCCCTTGTCATTAATATCAGCATCATATATGGCAGACC
>JAAYRC010000176.1 GCA_012518975.1 Clostridiales bacterium | reverse complement strand
GACTTACCTGTCATAAGATATCCTAAAATATGCTTAATATATTGATTTAGTTTATTTTCATCTAGCAACAAGTCTGTATGAACATCAACAAAAGATATTTTATCCTTATGGTTATTCTTAAAAGATGGAGATATGATGGTTTGGTATTGAGGAGCAAAAAGTCCCTGTTTTTTAGTATAGCAGTTAGAGGGTTTTGCTTTCTCCCGATAATTCGTGTCAACAAATATGGCAAGGCTTTTATGAATGGCCCTGTCCTCCTCAGGAAGATAATAATAATCTCTATACTTATCATAGAAATGCTTTAGTTCACCTTCATAGATGTCGATTGTTATGGTTATGGATTCACCATATCCACTCATGTATACTAAATTATTTCCAAAGCTAATGGGTATGGGTAATTTGAAATCATATTTCAAACTAACATTCAGTTTTTCTTTATCTACTCTGGCCTCAAGTATATGATAAGGCTTTTCAAAGAGGTCGCAGTAATATAAGATAGGGCTTATCCCTACTAGTCCTTTAAGGTCATCTTCGTTATGAAGAAGAAGTAAGTCAAGTAGTTTGTCTGCTTCAGATGTCCTATTATCAATAGTATTATGCCTGTTTGTATTGTCTCTTGATTTTTTATATTTTTCTATTTGTTTTTTACCTAGATAAGCTTGGTATACTTCTATAAGATCTCCTCCGCTATACTTATCCTTTCGAGTCACTTTAAGGAAGGCTTCAATCGTCTTTTGCTTGCAATTACTAAGCTTTAACATCTTCCTGATAGAAAAAACTTTTTTATAAAGATCAAGATTTTGGATATCCTTAAAAGAGTGGTTAAGACCAAGGACTTTACATTTTTTTAAGATATAAGGAATATCAAAGCCTAAACCGTTATAATGTACTAATAGGTCAAAGTCTTTGATAAAGTCAAAGAAGCTATCCAGAAGCATGGCTTCTTCAGATACATCTTCAGAAAACCATTGAATCATATGTAAGGAGGAGTCCTTTATATAAATACAGCCTATAAGGTATAGATAAGAGGTCTCGGCAACAAGGCCAGTGGTTTCTATATCAAAGAATCCTATTTTATTTGTTCCATATTCTAAGTCAAGAGGATAACTTAGGTTAAGCTTGATAGGAAAATGTCTGCTTATCATAGATGTTCTCCTTTATATTCTAATATAACTATTCTAACAAGAGGAATATGTAAATACAATGCATCTTTCAAATTATTATGATAGAATATAAAGTAAAAACTCACTAATGTTTATTAAGCCAGATAGAAAGGGGGCCTTTAATTCGATATGGAGATAAAAGAAGTAAAAGAAGCGGTTAAAGGCAGTATTCACAAGAATTTAAGTGGTGTTTTTCATGCTTCTATTGTTGGTATACTGGTACTGATTCAATTTGGGCTTATAATCTATTTATCATATGTGCTTAGGGGATATACAGTATATATATATTCATTTTTGCAAGTGCTTAGTGTAATTATCATTATTGCACTTGTCAATGATAATAGAAATGTTTCCTATAAAATTAGCTGGATATGTATAATTGCTGCCTTTCCCATAACCGGACATATCATGTATATGCTCTGGGGTAACAGTAGGATAAAGAAAATGGATAAGGTAGTTCTAGAAAAGCTAGCTAAAGGCTTTTCTTATCTAGAACAGGATCCAGATGTAGTGGAGGATTTTCAGGAATATTACCCTGATATGCTTCGTATGACTACTTACCTTAATACTAATCATTTTCCCTTATATAAAAACAACCAGGTAGACTATTATCCTATGGCAGAGGAGGCATTTGAAGCCATATTTGAAGAAATTGACAAAGCAAAGAAATTTATTCTGGTGAATTTCTTTATTATCGGTGAGGGTGCCTTGTGGGATAGGATGCATAAGTCATTATTGACAAAGATAAATGAGGGTGTCAAGGTGCTTTTTCTATATGATGATTTTGGAGCAATGCTAAGAACATCCCGTCATTTTAAGAGAAACCTTGAAAAAGAAGGCTTTGAAGTAAGAGTATTTAATCCTATTCATCGGTATACTGATAAGCTTTATATGAATTACAGGTCACATCAGAAGATAGTTGTGATAGATGGTAATATAGGATTTACAGGAGGTATGAACTTAGCAGATGAGTATGTGAATTTAGTACCACGTTTTGGACTATGGAAGGATAATGCCATAAGATTAGAAGGGGATGCAGTCTGGGGTCTTACGGTAACATTTTTACAGATGTGGGAAGCATCAGAAGCTTCAAGGCCAGTGGACTATGAACAGTTTAGGCCAACAAAGACATTTCAGTCCAGTAATGTTTTTTGTCAAGTTTTTTCCGATGGACCT
The DNA here is from genome assembly GCA_012518975.1 of Clostridiales bacterium. Classification (GTDB taxonomy): domain Bacteria; phylum Bacillota; class Clostridia; order Lachnospirales; family Lachnospiraceae; genus Mobilitalea. The sequence continues at coordinate 10,869 of JAAYRC010000176.1, read as the reverse complement.
GCTAATAATCCGAGAAATCCTATGGAGGACTTCTATTATCAAATGATTTATCACGCAAAGAAGGTATTGTACATTACAACACCCTATCTTATAATTGAAGATAGTATGAGGGATGCTTTGGCTACAGCTGCAGCAGGTGGTGTGGATGTACGGATTATAACACCATATATTCCTGATAAGAAGAATGTAAAAATTCTAACTTATTACCATTATGGGGTTCTTCTTGAGGCAGGGGTAAGAATTTTTGAATATAAACCTGGATTTATCCACGCAAAGACGATGCTGACTGAAGATTCTGCTATAGTTGGGACTATGAATATGGATTATCGTAGCTTTCATCTACATTATGAATGTGGGGTATGGATTTGCAACCATGAAATTATAAGTGAAATAAAGGATGACCTTTTAGCAACTATGGAAGAAAGCCATGAAGTAGTTTTAGAAGAGTGGAAAACTCGTCCCTTATATATTAAGATATATGAGAAAGTATTGAATGTCTTCTCTACCTTGATGTAGGCTTGCAAGGGCCATGTTTTATGACTGTTTTTGAGTGGTTTAAGAAGGGAGCTTGTTATGCACAACAATATATGTAAGCATTGTCTTAAGCAGTTTAGTTCAAGATTTAAGGCCTATTCATGTAATGAATGTAGGGATAAGGACGAGGGTTATTTTGATGAAATAGAAGCATACTTAAAGGAATATCCCAATAGTAATGCCTTGCAGATTTCAGAGGCCTTGGGAATAACTGCTTATCAAGTACTTAACTATCTAAAAGAGGGTAGACTTAATATTAATAGTGGGCGGTTTGAGCGAATTGATGATTAGAGAAAATGTAATGGATGGATATAGCTTGTCTGTTTAGGAATATATCTTGAAACACCTATTTGACTATAGAAAGTATGAGGCGATTTAATGATTGGATTTGTTAAAGGTGAGTTGGTAGAAGTAAAGGAGAATTATATTGTCCTGGAGACAGGTGATATAGGCTATGAGATATATTTGCCCACATCATCTATTCTAGAATTACCTCCTAAAAATAGCAGGATAAAAGTATATACATATCTTCATGTTAGGGAGGATGCCCTTAGCTTATATGGGTTTATTAATAAGGATGATTTAGAAATGTTTAAGCTTCTGATTACGGTTAATGGGATTGGTCCTAAGGGAGCTATAGGAATATTATCTGGTATCACTGCTGATGAAATCCGGTTTGCTGTACTGGCTGAGGATACTAAGGCTATAACTAAGGCTCCAGGCATTGGTCCTAAGACGGCAAGTAAAATCATACTTGAGCTTAAGGATAAATTCCAACTGGAATCAGCCTTTGAGCAAAAGCTTTCAAATCAGGCTGGAAAATTAGATTCCAAAAGCAACTATGGTAAACGGGAGGAGGCTATACAGGCTCTTACTAGCTTGGGATATTCCTCTACAGATGCTTATAAGATAATAAGCCAGATAGATATTACAGATGACATGACAACGGAGGATATATTAAAGCTCTGTTTGAAGAAATTGTAAGGAGAAGTAGATGACTAAGCGAATGATATCAACAGATTTAAGGGAAGAAGACAAAAATATAGAAAATACCCTGCGTCCCAAGATGCTGAAAGATTACATAGGTCAAACAAAAGTAAAGAACAATCTAAAGATATATATTGAAGCTGCAAAGCAAAGAAGTGAATCCTTAGATCATGTCCTGCTTTTTGGACCACCTGGCCTGGGAAAAACAACCTTGGCTGGTATTATAGCCAATGAGATGGGTGTTAATATAAAGATTACTTCTGGACCTGTTATTGAAAAGCCTGGTGAAATGGCAGCTATACTTAACAATCTCCAAGAGGGTGATGTTTTATTTGTGGATGAAATTCATCGTCTTAACCGACAGGTTGAGGAGTTATTATACCCGGCCATGGAAGATTATGTGATTGATATAGTTATAGGGAAGGGAGCTTCTGCAAAGTCTATACGTTTGGAATTACCTAGGTTTACCTTAATAGGAGCAACCACAAGGGCAGGTATGCTAACACCACCCTTAAGAGATAGGTTTGGTGTGGTAAATAGGTTGGAATTTTATACGGTAGAGGACCTTAATCAAATAATTCTTAGATCTGCCCAGGTAATTGGTGTGGAGATTGATCCTGAGGGTGCTATAGAGTTAGCCAAACGTTCTAGGGGTACACCTCGTCTTGCAAATCGTCTACTAAAACGAGTAAGGGACTTTGCCCAGGTTAAGTATGACGGTAAGATTACTAAGGAGGTTGCTGATCTTGCCCTTGACTTACTGGAGGTGGACAAGCTAGGCCTTGACCATATTGACAGAGAGATCCTTCATGCAATGATAGAAAAGTTTGGAGGAAGGCCTGTAGGTGTTGAAGCTATTGCTTCTACCATAGGAGAGGATTCAGGAACCATAGAAGAAGTCTATGAGCCTTATTTAGTGCAAAACGGCCTTGTGCTTCGTACCCCTAGAGGGAGGGTGGCATCCGATTTAGCATACAAGCATCTTAAGCTAAATAAAATTACAGAGTAGATTAATTAATAATATATATTTTAAAAATTATAGACTTAATTCTTGATTCATGAGTAATATTCTGGCTTGTATAAAACAGGAATATACGATATACTATACACATTAGATTTAGAGCATCATCCTGATTTCCATAAGATAATGGGGGGCAAATCCGATGAAAAAGTTTAACGATATAGAAGTTATCATTAACGACAAAAGATATACATTAAGTGGATATGAGAGTGAAGAATACCTACAGAGGGTAGCTTCCTATATCAACAATAAGCACAATGAATTCAGAAACAAGGATGCTTATAAATTCTTGGATTCTGATTTGAAAAACATATTAATTCAAATCAATATTGCGGATGATTACCATAAGGAAAAAGAAAAGCTCAAAGAGACAGAGGATGAGAACAACGAAAAAAGCAATGAGATTTTTGATTTAAAACATGAGCTTATAGCTGCTCAAACCAAGCTATATTCTGCAGAGAAGGAAATTGATGATCTAAAATCTGAGCTTAATGAAAGCCAGAAAAAAATCGTACGTCTTGAAACTGAATTGAGAGAAGCCGATAGAAAACGGCGACAATAAAGATTGCTATAGCTGTCCAATTAAAATGATACATACCAATGCCCTAAGGGTGGTTAGTGTCACTTGGACAGTTTTTTATGTAACAAGAAAGTTTGCCCTACATGAAGAACTTTCCCCTAAGGAATGTATTAGAAATTAAGAAAGAGGTTTTTATGGATAGAAGAATTGAAATACTAGCTCCGGCCGGTTCATATGAAGCTATGAGAGCAGCCATGAATGCAGGCTGTGATGCCGTATATATGGGAGGCAGCAGGTTTGGTGCCAGAGCATATGCTGATAACCCAGATGAAGATACACTTATAAGAGCAATAGAGGAAGCTCATCTTAGAGATAAAAGACTCTATCTAACAGTTAATACCTTGGTTAAGGAAGAAGAGAGACTGGATTTACTATACAAGTATTTGGAGAAATATTATCTTGCAGGACTGGATGCTGTTATTGTACAAGATGTAGGTGTCATGCGTTTTATTCATAGGCATTTTCCAAAGTTAGCTATTCATGCTAGCACGCAGACCACTATTACTATGGGCCAGGGGGCTAATCTCCTAAAAAGTATGGGAGTTACTAGAATTGTAACAGCTAGGGAACTATCATTTAAGGAGATTAAGGCTATTAGGTCTACTACTGATATGGAGATTGAAACCTTTGTTCATGGGGCCTTATGCTATTCTTATTCAGGTCAATGTCTGATGAGTAGCATGATTGGGGGAAGGAGTGGCAATAGGGGTCGATGTGCCCAGCCCTGTCGTATGCCATATCAGTTTTTTTCAGATAACAAAATAATATCATCTGAAGCTGAACCTTATTTACTTAGTCCTAAGGATATCAACACACTGGCTCTTATACCTAATTTTCTTGAGGCTGGGGTGACATCCTTTAAAATTGAAGGAAGAATGAAGCGTCCTGAATATGCTGCAGGTGTTACCCATATTTATAGAAAATATTTAGATTTATACTTGTCTCATGGCAAGGATAGGTTCTATGATTACCTTAAGGGTAATGATTATAGGAGTGATATGTTGAATCTTATGGACCTCTATAATAGAGGAGGATTCTCAGAGGGTTATGGAAAGACATATCATGGGAAAGACATGATGTCCATGGCTAGACCAAACCATAGTGGAGTAGCTATTGGCCGGGTTGTATCCTGTGGAAAAGGAAATGCTAGTATACAATTAGATGAGGATGTTTATTCTCAGGATGTTCTTGAGATAAGGAGTAATGATAATAAGCTGCAGTATGAATTTACACTTAAGGATAATAGGCCTAAGGGTGATCTTCTTAAGACCAGAGTAGGACTAGCTAGTTCAAAGAAAAACCATAGGTTAAGTAAAGACCAGGCCTACGGCTTAGACATTAAAATAGGTGATATGGTCTATAGGACTAGAAATAATTCCTTACTTGATAGTATTGCTGAAAGCTTTATTAATAAAGATGCAAGGCAGAATATAAGAGGGTTTTTATATGCTAAGCAGGGTGAAAGACTTCAGCTTACACTTTCTTATAAGGACCAATCAGTAACCGCCTATCATAATAAGGTAGAAGAGGCCATAAAGCAACCTATGGATGAGGAAAGGTTAAGGTCCTCAATTGATAAGCTAGGGGATACCATGTATCAATTTGAAGAGCTTTATATTGAGTCAGATAAGAATATATTCATACCTGTAGCCGGGCTTAATGAAATACGAAGAGAAGCAGTGGCCATGTTAACTGAGGCTATAGTTGCTAGCTTCCAAAGAAGTCACGAGGACTTAGGGATAAGCAGGGACATAAAAGATTATATAGTTAATAAGGATAGTAGCCAGAATATTAAGATTAGTGTTTCGGTACAGACTAAGGAACAGTATGAAGAAGCATGGAAGTATCCTGAGATATCTTCAATTTATGTAGATTATGATAGTTTCTCTATGGAAGAAATTATAGACATGGCAAAGGCAAGTTGTAAAGCAAATAAGACCTTTTATGTACTTTTACCTCATATATGTAGGATGAAGGTATATGACCAGCTAGATAAGGATATAGATAATTTAATGGGATATAAAGAAGTGGATGGTTTTATTGCTAAGAATTTTGAAGAAGTAGAGCTCTTACAGAGATTGTTCTCAGATAGGGGAGAAGAAAAGAGACTTAGACTAAACCATAATATGTACATCTTTAATAAAGAAGCCAAGCTTTTCTGGAAGGATAAGAATGTACATGCTTTTACAGCACCAGTTGAGTTAAATGAAAAGGAACTAATGGACCTAGGTTTAGAGGAACTTGAACTTATGGTATATGGGTATCTTCCTCTTATGGTAACAGCCCAATGCCTCTATACTAGTACAAATGCTTGTAATAAATGTAAGGCTGCATCTAATAAAATAGATTATATACTTGATAGGATGGGTAAGAGATTTTATGTTAAGGCAAGCTGTAGTAGTTGTAGCAATATTATATATAATGGACAGCGACTTTCCTTGCTGGGTCAGGCAGACCAGATTAGAGACCTAGGGCCAGATGGAATTAGGCTGGATTTTACATTCGAGACTGTGGATGAAGTTAAAGCGGTCTTATCGGCCTATAGGGATGTCTTTTATTATGGTAAAAATCCTAAGTTAGACTTTGATAATGTAACCACAGGACATTTTAAAAGAGGAGTATTATAAGTTATCACTTGTTGAAAGCGTTTGGTATTTTGCCAGTAAGCTGGCCGCATTCAGCGTGAGGGTTTGGCAAGGGAAACTCGTTCTTAGCTAGGAGAAAACTAATGAATTTTATTGTAGAGCTAACAAAATATTTAATGCTTCTACTAGTTGGACTATACACCTACTATTCATTTAGGGTGTTTGTAAAAAGAAACAAGGCCTATCAGGATAAGGCATACAGACTTATGACCTGGTTTTTATTTGTTTTTCATTTTACAGGATATTTTACTATGTATCTACAAATTAGAAACGATAAGCTGCTAATATTATATTTTAGTCAGGCCTTAATGTTTTTTTTGGCTATACATCTTTATAAGATTATATATCCAGGAATCTCAGGACTGCTTCTTAGAAATATGCTAATGCTTCTTTCTGTAGGTTTTATCATCCTTACTAGGATATCCTTTGATAAGGCAGTTCGTCATGTCATATTTAGTGGCCTAGCCCTAGGACTTGGAATATTAGTTCCTTTAGTAATTCAAAGATATAACAAAATAAGGGAATATGGATGGGTTTATGGAATAGGTGGGATAGGACTGCTGGTATTAGTATTGCTAATTGGAGTTGAAAATTATGGAGCAAAAAGCTGGCTAAATGTATTTAATTTATTTACTATTCATCCGACTGAATTTGTTAAGATTTTATTTGTATTTTCTATAGCCTCTTTATTTACTAAGGCTAAGGATATAAAAATGGTGCTTGTAGTGTCTGTTATGGCAGGAGCAATGGTATTAACACTAGTATTCCAAAAGGATCTGGGTGGAGCTCTGATATTTTTCGTAACCTATGTATTTATGCTCTATGTTGCCACGCAAAAACCCCTATATTTGCTCTTTGGTCTATCTGCTGCTAGTCTAGCAGCCTGGGTAGCCTATAGGTTGTTTGACCATGTGAAGGTAAGGGTTGTGGCATGGAAAAATCCATTTGCATATATAGACAAGGAGGGCTATCAGATATCCCAGTCCCTATTTGCAATTGGTACAGGGGGATGGTTTGGTTTGGGATTATTTCAGGGCTTACCTACAAGTATTCCGGTAGTTGATAGTGACTTTATATTTTCTGCTATATCAGAAGAGCTAGGGGGCCTTTTTGCATTATGTATAATATTATTATATATAAACTGCTTTATAAGCTTAATAGATGTTTCTCTTAAAAACAGTGACGATTTCTTTCGTTTACTTGCTCTAGGCTTTTCGGTTATGTTTGGCTTTCAAGTGTTTTTATCGATTGGAGGGGTAATAAAGTTTATTCCTTCAACAGGAGTTACATTACCATTTATCAGCTCTGGTGGTAGCTCTATAATATCTACAATTATAATGTTTATGGTAGTTCAAGGTATTTATCAAGTAAGTGATAGCAAGAAATAAAAGGGTAGAAGACCTATTTGCAGGTGATTGATATGAAAAGTAAAGACAGTAAAAGTGTATCCAACAATAATTCGGAAAAAAAGGCCATATTATCAGTGGTCTATATATTTGTGGGATTGTTTGTCCTTATGATGGGATACTTTACCTATTTTTTGCTGGTTAAGCGGGATGATGTAGTTAATAGTACCTATAATCTTAGGCATGATGTGCTATCAAAAAGAATTATTAGAGGAAAAATTCTATCATCAGATGGTAAAGTTCTAGCTGAAACCATCACAGATGATGAGGGAAATGAGATACGGGCCTATCCCTATAAGGACATGTATGCCAATGTGGTTGGAAGAGTTGCGCGTGGAAGAACTGGAATTGAAGAGGTGGAAAATATAACTCTCTTAACCACCTATAGCAAATCACCTGATGCCATGTATAATGACCTTGTTGGTGTTAAGAACCCTGGTAATAATGTGGTTTCCACACTAAATCATAAACTTACTAAGCTGGCATATGATGCACTTGGAAATGATAGAGGGGCTGTAGTGGTTATAGAGCCAAAGACAGGTAAAATCCTAACAATGGTTTCGAAGCCATCCTATGACCCTAATGAAATTGAATATAATTGGGATAAGCTTACTGAGGATATAGATAATAAATCACCTTTACTTAATAGGGCTAGCCAAGGCTTATATCCACCAGGCTCAACCTTTAAGCTTCTTACAGCCCTTGCCTATATGAGAGATAATCCTGATTATATGGATTATGAGTATAAATGTGTTGGCCATACAGAATATGATGGTATGAGGATAAGTTGCAGTGGTAACAAGGTGCATGGTAGGTTGGACTTAAAGCAAGCCTTCGCAAAATCCTGTAATAGCTCATTTTCATCCATTGGAAAAAACATCTCAATAGATGATTTTAGAAGTTTAAGTGAGAGCTTTTTCTTTAATCAACCATTACCTGCTAGAGTGGTCAATAATCCTAGTAGCTTTTTATTAAAGGTTGGTGAATCTGGCGTAAAGGAGGCCATGCAGACTGCTATTGGTCAAGGTAGAACCCTAATAACCCCTCTTCATAATGCAATGATTACAGCGGCTGTAGCCAATGACGGTGTAATCATGAAGCCCTATGTAATAGATCATATAGAAAGTGCTGGTGGCCGAATTTTAAAGGGTTATATACCAGAGGAAGCTTCGAGGGTAATGACAGTAAAGGAAGCGAATTATCTAAAAAGCCTAATGAGGGCGGTTGTAACTGAAGGGACAGCAAAAAGATTACAAAAACTTGATGTAAAGGTGGCAGGAAAGACAGGAACAGCAGAAACTGAGGGAGCGACTTCTCATGCATGGTTTGTTGGATTTGCACCACTTAATGATCCTGAGATTGTAATAAGCGTTATTGTTGAAAATAAGGGGTCAGGCAGTGAGTACGCAGTACCTATCGCAGAAAAGATATTTGATGCATATTTTGATTAGTGAGATAGAATTATACTGTTTTTATATAGGTGTGAATTAGCATGATTATCTAAATACTTGGCTATCAATTGATATGTCCTGGAGTCAAAAAATACTTTAACATGACGTATTTGTTAGTAATCCATAAAAACAAGTTGATATATTGGTCATATTGATGTATAATTTAGAATAGTTAAAGAGGACACACCAAAAAGCAGGAGGAATTGCGATGGTAGAGGCAACGAGCTGTGGTGGTGTAGTTATTTTCAGAGGAAAGATTCTGTTACTGTATAAAAATTACAAGAACAAATATGAAGGGTGGGTGCTACCGAAGGGAACAGTCGAGGATGGAGAAGAGTATAAGGAAACGGCAATCCGTGAAGTAAAGGAGGAAGCAGGAACGAATGCTTCAATCATAAAGTATGTCGGAAAAAGCCAATACTCCTTTAGCACACCTCATAATACAGTATTGAAGGATGTTCATTGGTATTTAATGATGTCTGATAGCTATTACAGCAAACCACAACGAGAAGAGTATTTTATGGATTCAGGGTATTACAAATTTCATGAGGCATATCATCTTTTGAAATTTGCCAATGAAAAGCAGATCTTAGAGCGTGCTTATAACGAGTACATTGATCTAAAAAAGAGTAATCTCTGGGGAAGTAAAAAATATTTTTAAGAAAACAGAGCAGGGATGTTCCATATCGGGATATCCCTGTTTTAATAGTTTTACAAACAAAAACATGGAACAAATCAGATAATTGGTATATAATAGTGATGTTTAAAATTTATAATAAATAGAAGAGGTTGGGAGTGTTATGAAAAAAGTATATTTGACAATAGATGATGCGCCAAGTAAAGATTTTAAAGATAAAGTAGATTTTCTATATAGGAACAAAATATGTGCTACATTCTTTTGTGTAGGTGAAAACATAAAAATGCAACAAGAAAATGTGGCTTATGCCATAAGTAAGGGTTTTTTGATAGGGAATCATTCATATAGTCATCCTCATTTTTCGGATTTATCAATTGATGAGGGTAAAGAATCAATACTGCTAACAGACCAAATAATCGATGAAACATATAAAATGGCAGGTATAGAAAGGCCCATAAAGGTATTCAGATTTCCGTATTTTGATAGGGGCGGAGATGAGAGTGGAAAAGATTATGAAAGCAAATGGACCAGGCCCGAAAGTGAAAGAAATATATATAAAAGAGATGATAGAAGGATGGCTTTACAGTCGTTTTTGAAGGAATTAGGCTACGTATTGCCATTATTTGAGGGTGTGAATTTAAAACACTTATCAGATAAAAAAATGTTTGATTATGTTGATGTTGGATGTACTTTTGATCAGATGGAATATTTTCTAGGCCTCGATAATGCACCTTATGGAATGGATAAAGAGGAAGCTATACTAGCTAGGATTGATGACAAGGCACCATATGAAGGAAGGGCCCTTAATTGCCTAGATACGACAGATATTATCTTAATCCATGATCATGATTATACAAGTGAACTGTTTTACAAAATAATTAATAAGTACATAGATAAAAAATTTGAGTTTCTAAGACTATTTCACTCTTAACATATAATTAGTATTATTATTTTTATAAATCACAATTGCAGATGGCCTTGAATATAATGGATTAAGTGTATAGCTAATCTAAACAGATCAGGCAGTGGCATTTTTATGATGCATGTAGCCGGGCCATATTTGGCAGCAGGATATAAACCTGTGGGACTATAATTATTTATAGTTTCATGGGTTTTTTTAGTAATACGATTGTTATATTAGGAGGGAAAGACTTGATAGATAATAATATTAAGAAAGTTAAGTTGGTATTATTAATAATTCTATTTGCAAATATAATTGTATCATTTCTGAAAATTACGATAGGTTCTACTGTCAAGAGTACAAGTGTGACAGCAGATGGATTTCATTCTCTAGCAGATGGTTTAGCTAATATAGTAGGCTTAGTTGGTATTATGTTGGCTTCAAAACCAGTAGATAAAGAACATCCATATGGTCATAGGAAATTTGAATTTCTTGCAGGGATGTTCATTGCAGGAATGCTGTTTGTTATGAGCGGTAAAATAATTTTGAATGCAGTTGTTAGGTTGATTAATCCTGTGATTCCCAATATAACAAGGGAAAGTCTTATTGTATTATTGATAAGTCTTTTTATTAATGTATTCGTCTGTGTCTATGAATATAGAAAAGGTAAAAAACTCAAAAGTCAAATACTTATATCGGATTCCATG
>JAAYRC010000175.1 GCA_012518975.1 Clostridiales bacterium | reverse complement strand
GTTACAGTTCAGCCTTTGAGTTATTTATTCAATGCAGACTCCTGTATAACTGTTAAAATAGTTTTCATGAAATATATACAAATCGCTGAATTTAATTTTTTTATTTTTCCTCATTCAATGAGTTTATCCACATACAAATGACCATATATAAATCAATTGTTATCATCACTTTGCTTTTTGAATTGGATGTGGATAAAGCCCTTAAACATCCTATTTATTAGCGTTTTTCTGCTTTGTTATCCTATATCATATGCTTTTTGCAACGTGTTATCCACCGTCATTTTGACGAACTGTAACTGTCTTCTAATTCGCTTTTTATCATGTTATTTGATATACTTTTTATATCAAATAACACAGATCGGAGGCATCCTAAATGGCAGGTAATTACGAAAAAAGCATATATAATCAATTAATGGAAGTATTAGCGCGCCTTGATGCTGTTGAAAAGGATCTAAGTGTTGAAAAAGTTGAACACAAAGAAGATGTTGATCGATTAAACCTAAAAATAGATGGCCTTACCAAAGAAAATACACTTCTTCGCAATGACAATGAACGCCTTAAGAGCATTATCAATAACCGATAATGACAGTTCCAATACATCACTACCACCATCTAAAGACCAGAAAGGCGGCAAGCCGTCCAATACTTTCAATGGTCGAAGCAAAAGTGATAAAAAAGCAGGTGGACAAAAAGGGCATTCTGGCACAACTTTAACAAAAAGTGATATTGAAGAGAAACTCAAACAGGGCAACTGCAAACATCAGATAAAAAAGCTAGGAGATTCTTCTACTGGAAAGTATATTACAAAATATGTTGTGGATCTTGATGTTAAGCCAATTATTACGGAAATTCGTATCTATGCAGATAAAAATAATCATTTTAAAGTACCGGTAGAGTACCGCAGTGATGTCATTTATGGACCAAATGTAAAAGCATTGTCTGTAACATTATACAGTGAAGGCGTTATGTCAAATGACAGAATAGCCGCATTTTTAAATTCTGCAAGCGAAGATGAACTTAGTCTTTCAGCCGGAAGTGTTTATGGATTCTGCAAAAAGTTTGCAGCTAAATCTGAAATGCACATAGAACATCTTGAGCAAGAACTGCTTAATCAAGCTGTTGTAGCAACCGATGCCACTACTGTAACAAATAATGGAGAACAAAATTACATTCGGAATTTCAGCATAGCAGAAACTGTTATCTATCGTGCTATGAAACGTAAAACAATTGAGGCTATGCATAAAATTAACTTTTTGGAAAATTATACAGGTATCCTTGTACATGATCATGAAACAGCATTGTATCATTTTGGAACCGATCATGCAGAGTGTAATGTCCACATTATTCGATATCTTCGAAAAAATTCGGAAGATACAAAAAACCCATGGTCGGATAAGCTCATTACTCTTCTTTGCAAAATGAATAATGAAAGAAAAGAAGCAATCAGACAGGGAAAGCGCTTTTTTACAGATGATGAAATATTATCCTATGAAAAGAGCTATTTTGAGTGCATCTCACAGGGGCGAAAAGAAAATAAAAAGACAAAACATAAGTATGCAAAACAGGACGAAACGACACTATTAAATCGATTGGAAAAGTACAGCCATAATCATCTGCTGTTTCTGCGTAATTATGAAGTCCCTTTTGATGACAACATAAGCGAACGTGACCTGAGAAAAGCGAAAAACCGCCAGAAAATGGCTGGTGGATTTCGAAAGGACAGCGGACATGAGATGTACTGTTCCATCTTAACAATCGTCGAAACATTAAAACGAAGAAAAATGGCGATGATTGAAAATATCAAAAAAATATTTATGGGTACACCGGCTATCTTTTAGCCGGTGCATTGGTCGTTAGTTCAGCTGAAGGCTGAACTGTAACGAAAATAAGATTGTAAATAAAAAAATAGTTGAAGTTCTTGAAGGAGCTATGCCTGCCTTCAATACTCGAAAAAATAAATATTTTGAGCAATAAGTACATTATTATCCCAGTTGCATTCCCAGTTGCATTCCCAAGACAAAAAATCAAGGCTTCCAAAGTTTACTAAAACTCTGGAAGCCTTGTCTTTACTTACTGCAGCCAAGGGGACTTGAACCCCTACCCAGTTAACCCGGACTAGAACCTGAATCTAGCGCGTATGCCAATTCCGCCACGGCTGCATATTTTGTAAATTCTTACTGAACGTAATAGATTATAACATATGAGTATTTCATTTTCAATAAATTTATATGATAAAAAAGTAAAAAACAGGGCAGATAATATGCCTCATATTAATAAAAACTTAACATTTTTCAAAGTTTAGTATAAATTACTAAGCTTTTGTTAATTCTAACCATTGAGGTGAAGAACATGGGAATTCTATGGAAGGAAAACGGAACATTTAAGGAAGAAGGAATTGAACGGGGAGAATCTTTATGGATTCAAAAGCAATACCAAGACAAGGAGTCAAGCAATGGCTCTACAGGTAATTATAGTATACGTCCTAGTCTTAAAGGAGATATCAGCACAGAAGTAGCTGTAATTGGAGCAGGCCTAGCTGGTGTGCTTATTGCATATCTATTACAGTCTCGGGGAGTGCCTGTTGTTGTACTCGAATGCAGAACAACTGGCTCAGGAGTAAGCAAAAACACCACAGCAAAAATAACCTTTCAGCATGGTTTAATCTATAAAAAGCTCATAACATATAAGGGAGAACAAAGGGCCTGGGAATATGCCATGGCCAATCAGCTTGCTATTGATAAGTATAGGGATATAATAAAAGAGCTTAATATTAGTTGTGATTATGAAGTCCTAGCTAATTACATCTATACCCTTGATAATGAGCAAAAGATTAGGCGGGAAGTGGATGCCGCCTTAAGGCTTGGACTACCGGCTGTATTTACAAAGGATACAAGTCTACCCTTTAAGGTAAAGGCCGCTATAAGATTTGATAATCAAGCACAATTTCACCCCTTAAAATTTCTTAACGGGCTTGCTGATAAAATCAAGATTTATGAAAACACCCGTGTAACACAGATTAATAAAGACGGGCTTATACTAACAGACCAGGGAAGTGTTAAAGCAAAGAAGGTAGTTATAGCCACCCATTATCCCTTTATTAATGTCCCTGGGTATTATTTTATAAGACTCCATCAGGAGCGTTCTTATCTGACAGCTTTGGAAGGATATGATTATGATAAGAGTACCTTGGACGGCATGTATCTGGACGCTGATCCAGATGGATATACCTTCAGAAAATATAAGGATTATCTAATACTTGGGGGTGCAGGTCATAGAACTGGTAAATACCAACCACCAGATGCTTATGCTAAGCTTGAAAGGGCAGCAAGAAAATGGTATCCTAAGTCAAATATAAAATATACTTGGTCTGCCCAAGACTGCATGACACCAGATTCGATTCCTTATATAGGTAGGTATTCTGTTCGTACACCCAATATATATGTTGCCACAGGTTTCAACAAGTGGGGCATGACAGGTTCTATGGTATCTGCAATGGTTATAAGTGACATGATTACAGGTAAGGAAAATGAATACCGCAAGGTATTTACACCTAGAAGATTAATGCTTTCTGGTAGTCGGGCATTTATAAAGGATGCTGCTATTATTACCATAAGTCTTCTATCAGAGCATCTAAAGATACCCCATGATAAGCTTAAGGATATTGAAAAGGAAAAGGCAGGCGTTATCCGATATAATGGACAAAGGATAGGGGTTTATCGTGACAGAGAGGACAAATATTATTTTGTTACTACAAAATGCCCTCATCTTGGCTGTAAGTTAGAGTGGAATCAAAATGAAATGACATGGGATTGTCCTTGCCATGGTTCTCGATTTGATTATCATGGAAACCTAATCAATAATCCTGCTATGAGGGATGCTTTCGATTCCTGTATTAGAAAGAAGAGTAAATTATAGTTTTAGTATTTTATATAGCTAAGCAGATATTGTAAGTACTGCTTAGCTATATTTGCTACTTAAGGGGCAATTTAGTAATGTCAAAGGTAGCTGTAATAATCGAAAATAGTTTTTGATAATAATTTCTTAGATTCCATAAGCCTGTGCCAATTAAGCTGTATTCCAGGATAAGATCATTTAATGCTTTTATACTTCTAGCATCTATAAACCATACTATATTATGCAGGTTAAACCTATCTGAGGGTCTAGTATAAGTAAAATATGGTGTCTGAGATTCTTCATCCAGTTGAATTTCTGCATTTTCTTCATATGCTAAAGAAATTATGGAACTAAGTGACAGTATATGAGCTAAGGAACCTGGAGTAAATGGAATGCTCCAATCATACCCAATTAGGGGTTTTCCAATAGAAATCATGCTAGGTGAGATGGTTCTAGTAACATTTTCAATAAAAGGTCTAATTAATGAAACGTTGCTTACAGGTGCTGGTTCCTGAGCTTGTTTAGGCCAAATGTTTTCGACAAAGATTATTCTGTCAACGTATAAGCTTATCTTACTATAGTCAATATTTACCTCGGCTGAAAAATTGGGGCTAATAGTAACCATAAATATATATCCTGTATTTCTGAGTATCTTTGAAATCTTTTCGATGATGCTAAAATATAAACCTTGATTATAATCAGTTATATAACTAATTGCTAGATTAACACCCTTATATTCGCTTAATCTTAGAATTTCAAATGCTTCATCAATTAATTTATCTTGTAATTGATTATTAAGTAATAAGGCATAAAGATGTTCTAAATTAATAGAACCTGTTAGTGATAGGGCAGAGATCATTAATAAAGGTATCGTGCTATATCTTTTTGCCAATTCAATTATATTAGTATCGTCATACATATTAAGTATACTTGAGGTTTCATAAGAAACTCTATAGTTATATACTGAAATGTATGTCAAATAAGGTAAAGCCCTGTATAATGTATCTTGACTTAAGGGGGCATCAGTAAATGCATGAGTTTGTATCTTCCCTTTAGT
>JAAYRC010000006.1 GCA_012518975.1 Clostridiales bacterium | reverse complement strand
TATGGGAAGTCCTTTCCCCTCGTCATCTTGACAAATACTTAATATTATTATAGTATATTATGGTGCTTTACATAGGGATTAAGTAGAATAATCTGATTATTGAAGCAATATTTAATTATTATCCTCCACCGAACTGGTAGGAGATTTTTTATTCTTATAAACAACTTTAATGCTTTAAAGAATAAGGAGAGGTTACCTTATTAACAATAAATTAAGGACTATTTGAAAGGAATTATATTATGGTGAAAAAATTAATCCAAAGCATACGACAATATAAGCTACCCTCTATTTTAACAGCTATATTTATTACAGGAGAGGCCATAATTGAATGTGCGATTCCATTTATTACAGCAAATTTAATAAATAAGATACAAGCTGATAGTATCACTATGCCATCTATTTTAAAAACCGGATTATTGTTAATAGGCATGGCTGTTATATCCTTATGCCTGGGTGGCATAGCAGGTATTACAAGTGCTAAAGCTTCAGCTGGCTTTGCCAAGAATCTGCGTGGAGACTTATTTAGTAAGATACAAACCTATTCCTTTGAGAACATAGATAAGTTTTCTTCAGCCTCACTGGTAACACGGATGACTACTGATATTAACCATGTCCAGATAGCTTATATGATGATTATAAGAACGGCTATACGAGCACCACTTATTATGATGTTTTCAATTGTAATGGCATTTATAATGGGAGGAAAGCTTGCAACCTCCTTTGTGATTATTGTACCTATACTAGGCTTTGGCTTGTTTATAATAAGTCAAAAAGCAATGCCGGCATTTCATCGCGTATTCAAAAAGTATGATCGTCTTAACGAGTCTATTGAAGAAAATGTTAGAGCAATGCGGGTAGTAAAAGGTTTTTCAAGAGAAGAGTATGAGAAGAAGAAGTTCGGTGAAGCATCACAGGATATCTATAGTGATTTTGTAAAAGCAGAACGTATTGTCGCATTTAATGGACCCTTAATGCAGTTTTGTATCTATTTTAATTTGATATTTGTTCTTATACTAGGATCGAAAATAATTGTATCTAGTGGTGGTTCCCTACTAGGCGTAGGTGAAATATCTGCTATGCTTACTTACGGTGTGCAGATCCTAATTCAGCTTATGATGCTATCTATGATATATGTCATGATAACTATATCTAATGAATCAATAAGGCGTATTGTAGAGGTTTTGGATGAAGAACCCTCTCTATCAAATGGAGAAAATCCTAATACTTTTGTAAAGGATGGCTCGATTGACTTTGAAAATGTAAGTTTTAAATATTCAAAGCAAGCAGAAAAATATGCCCTTTCTGATATAAATCTTCATATTAAAACTGGTATGACAGTAGGAATAATTGGAGGAACAGGGTCGGGTAAGTCCTCGCTTATACAGCTTATACCAAGACTTTATGATGTGACCGAAGGGACTATAAGAGTAGGAGGAGTTAATGTTAAAGATTATGATCTTACTGCGCTTAGAGACTCGGTTTCAATAGTCTTACAAAAGAATTCCCTTTTTTCTGGAACAATTAAGGACAATCTTCTTTGGGGAAATGAAAATGCAAGTGATGAAGAAATTATAGAAGCCTGTCGTATTGCACAGGCCCATGATTTTATAAGTTCATTTCCTAAGGGTTACGATACAATTATCGAGCAAGGTGGTACAAATGTTTCAGGAGGACAAAGGCAAAGACTTTGTATCGCCAGAGCCTTGCTTAAAAAGCCCAAGATACTTATACTAGATGATTCAACAAGTGCTGTGGATACTAAAACAGACGCACATATCCGTTCGGGTTTGAGAGATTATATTCCTAATACAAGCAAATTAATAATTGCGCAACGCGTTGCCTCTGTTGAAGATGCTGATATGATTATAGTATTGAATAATGGAAAAATATCTGCTACTGGTAAGCACGAGGAACTATTGAAGACTAGTGATATTTACAGAGAAATATACCAACAGCAGGTTGGAAGGGGTGATGATAATGAGTAAGCAGATTAAGAATAAGAAAAAGCTTAATAGTAAAGTTTTGCTTAGGTTACTGAAAATGCTTTTTAAAGCTTATCCAAGGCTGATCCCTATAACTATGATATCCATAATATTCTCAGCAATAGTTACTGCAATACCCTCAATATTTACCCAGAAGGTTTTTGCTATAGTCACAGGATATTTAAGTGATGGTAATCTGGATTGGAACTTGGCGAAAAAAGAAATATTGCCTCTAGTAGGTATTCTTATTGGCCTATATGTGGCTTCTATTATATTGATTACAATTTATTCACAGATTATGGTACACATAACCCAGGGATTCCTAGATAAAATGCGACGCAGATTATTTGATGGGATGCAGAATCTACCAATTAAATATTTTGATACAAATCAGCATGGGGATATTATGAGTTATTACACAAATGACGTGGATACCCTTAGACAGCTGATATCTCAATCCTTACCAAACCTACTTAAGGCAGGAATTATCGTTGTATCAGTGTTTAGTATCATGCTTTGGTATAGTTTATGGATGACACTGGTGATACTACTTGGTATTATAGCCATGGTGTTTGTTTCAAAAAAAGTTGGGGGAGGTTCGGCTAAGTATTTTATCCGCCAACAAAGGTCCATAGGAAATACTGAAGGTTATATTCAAGAAATGATGAATGGTCAGAAGGTAATTAAGGTTTTTAACCACGAAGAAGAGGCCATTGAGGGTTTTAATAAAATCAATGAAGAATTGTACCAGGATAGTTTTAAAGCTCATGCTTATGCCAATTCTTTAGCCCCTATCATTATGAATATTGGTAATGTACTATATGTCCTTTGTGCTGTAGCAGGTGGAATGTTTTTGCTTTCTGGTATTCCCAATGTAGGTATATCAGGTCTTGCATTTTCTATAGATATACTTGTTCCCTTCCTAAATATGACCAAGCAGTTTACGGGTAACATTAATCAGATGTCACAGCAGATCAATTCTGTGGTCATGGCAATGGCAGGAGCAGAGCGTATATTTAATCTCATGGATGAAGAGCCAGAGAAGGATGATGGATATATTACCCTAGTTAATTGCAGATATGACAGTAATGGTAATATTATTGAGTCAGATAAACGTACCAACCAGTGGGCATGGAAGCATCCCCATAGTGACGGAACCATCACTTATAAAGAGCTTGAAGGCCATGTAAAAATGTATGAT
>JAAYRC010000174.1 GCA_012518975.1 Clostridiales bacterium | reverse complement strand
TTGTATAGATGTATCATTTTATTATCAATCCGAAATCAAGCTCTGGCAAGGGAATCAAGTATTGGTGGACTGTCAAAAAGGAACTTGACAGTCAGAAAATAGCCTATACTGCTGATTTCACTCAAGATGAGGGTCATGCCACAGAGCTTACAAGGCAAGTTTGCAATAGATATAAAAGCATAAAAAACATTATTATCTTAGGCGGAGATGGAACTGTTAACGAAGTAATTAATGGCATTGACAATTACGATGAAGTACTCTTAGGCTATATCCCTTCAGGCTCAAGTAATGACCTAGCAAGAAGCCTAGGGATTCCAAAAAATCCAATAAAAGCTTTATCAAATATATTAAAGCCTAAGCAGTTTTTGTACTTAGATTATGGTGAGATTTCCTTTTTAGATAAAAACCAAAAGCTAAAATCAAGAAAGTTCGGATGCTCTAGTGGAGCTGGATATGATGCCGCGGTCTGTCATGAGGTTCAGTCGTCTGTATTAAAGAAACGATTGAAC
Organism: Clostridiales bacterium; assembly: GCA_012518975.1. Lineage (GTDB taxonomy): Bacteria > Bacillota > Clostridia > Lachnospirales > Lachnospiraceae > Mobilitalea. Next base: position 2,798 of record JAAYRC010000174.1, on the reverse strand, counting down.
AAGTATGGATTAGGTAAATTCATTTATCTGGCTATTGCCATTAAACAAATCTTTAGTGTAAAGTTTTTAGATGCTACTGTTACTCTTGATGGAGTTAAAAAAGGCAAGTACAAAAATATCCTTCTTGTTTCTAGTATGATTCATAAGTTTGAGGGAGGAGGACTTAGGATGGCTCCCAAAGCAAGTCCAACAGATGGTAAACTTGATGTCTGTCTTGTCCATGGACTTCCCCGACCTATTGTTTTATTACTAATGCCTACCATAATCTTTGGTAAGCATATTTATTTTAAGGGTGTTGAATATTTTAAATGTTCAAGTATAGAGATTGATTTTGATAAGAAAGCAGCTATTCATACTGATGGTGAAGCCCCAACCCATAGCTCCCATATGATGATTCGCTGTAATCCAAGAAAAATACGTATGATATTATAGAAAGCAGGTGTAACCATGCGCAGGCGCTCCCACATGGAGATATCCTCAATGATTGTGATTTTAAGTATATTTAGTATAGTAATTCAATTCATAGCTTACTATTTTCTTGCATCGACTTATTTGATTCTTGCTATCAGTTGTCTAATTATAATTTTATGTACTCATATTCTACTAGAGCAAACATTGACCTTTGAAGCCTGCTTTATTTATACAATACTAATACTCTTTATATCATTAATTATTACCTTGTTAACATACTTTGGAACAGAGGCAAATATTATACCTTTTACTAATACCCTATATATAATTATTGCACTTAATTGGTCAGTACCAACCACATATTGTCTTATACGAAGTATGTTCGACCATAATTTAAGAATAAAGAAATTTCATTCCTTTTACAGGAATGTTAGCATAGTTTTCATTTTGTTTTATATTGTTATCCTAATATATGGGGCTTTTACAAAGGATGCTTTTCCCTGGGCTTATCGTATGAAAACAAATGGACATAATTTTATTCCTTTCTGGAACATTGCTACACAAATCGAGAATTATATAAATAAAATGATTCCCTTAAGTGATATAGTTATGTATTTATTAAGCAGGATACTTATATATATCCCCTATGGCTTTTACGGTAGCTTGATGCTTCGCAATACATCTAAGCTTATTCGATTTATATTTTTGCTCTTCCTTCCTTCAGTAATAAATCTAATCCAATACTTTATAATACCCTCAAGATGTGATATCGACGATATAATTTATGGGTATATAGGAGGAGTAATTGGAGTATTATTATTTTACGCTATAAATACAGTTTATCGCGGAGTATCTGGTAGAGACTTCTTATCAAAAAACACTGAAAGTAGATATTTTAGTAATTCAATACATTTTTAAGCCGATCTTCTTAGTCTTTACCCCAAAAATCAGTTAGCATTTTAATCATCTTGTTTTGGTTTACGGGCTCAAAGGGAAACCATTCCTTGGGAAACAACTGATAATACTGGGGGTTAAGAAACCTATCATCTAATAATAGAATTGTACCACGGTCCTCCTTTGTCCGGATTACTCTTCCGGCCGATTGCAGGACCTTATTCATACCCTGATATAGATAGGCATAATCAAAACCCCTACCATTCTTTTCATCAAAGTATCCTCTGAATAATTCTCTTTCATTACATACCATAGGCAGGCCTGTACCAACTATAACAGCACCTATAAGTCTATTGCTTTTTAGGTCTATTCCCTCGCTAAATATCCCTCCCATAACGCAAAAACCTACTCTGCTTACCCTTGGATCCTCTACAAAATCTTCAAGAAATTCTTCCCTCTCCTCCTCAGTCATATTAGCAGTCTGCATAGCAAGGCCTTCAATCTCATTCTCTGCCATATCTGCAATGGTTTCCATCATCTGATAGGATGGAAAGAAGACCATATAGTTTCCAACTTTTGCTTCAGTAAATCCTTTTATATATTCTAGAATCCGTCGATACTCCCTTTCATTTCTACGGGTATATTTTGTACTAACATCAGACCCTACCATGATAAGCCTATTCTCTTTGCAAAATGAAGATGGGGCATAAACAGCATAATCCTCATTTTTACCCCCTAGCTGTTCTCTATAATAGCGGATGGGAAGCAAGGTTGCAGAGAATAACACAGCACTTCTACCCCTTTCATAACATTTTGAAAGATTTCTAGATGGATCCATGCATTGAAGTTTAATTCTAAACCTATCCTCATCGTCATAATCCGTATAGATTGTATAATAATCATCCAGAATTTCAAATATATTTAAAAAATGCCTGACATCCATATAAAGCTTCAAGATCTCTTCCTTTCCATCCTCAAGCTTATATTCCTGCAAATAGACCTCATACTCTGCCATTAATCCCATAAGATGCATGGAAAGACTATTTATTTCATCAAGAATCTCAAATTCATCGCATTGCCTTTTAAGCCTTAAAAGTTCCTTGTTACAAGCCTGAAGTAGCTTAACAAGCTTAGGATTTGCCTGGTCTATTAGACGCTTTACTATTAGAAAGTCATCCTTATAAAGACTGGCACTATACATTTCTCTTGCCCTATCTACAAGGTTGTGTGCCTCATCTACTAAAAATACATAATCCTCCTGCTTATCATTCATAAAGAATCTCCTAAGATAAACATTTGGATCAAAGACATAGTTATAGTCACATATTATTGCATCTGACCACAAGGTTAAATCTAGTGTCATTTCGAAAGGACAGACCTTGTGTTTTTCTCCATAGAACAAAATGAGCTCTCTTGATATCTGGTTCTCATTGGTAAGCATATCATATACAGCATCATTGACCCTATCATAATGGCCCTTAGCTCTAGGACAG
>JAAYRC010000032.1 GCA_012518975.1 Clostridiales bacterium | reverse complement strand
GACTAAAGTGCTTGTCACATTTTTTCGCTTATGCTATAATTTAGTTAGCATATATAAAATGCCAAAACAGAAGTGAAGGAGTTGATTTTATGCGTTATATTATCAGTGGAAAGAATATTGATGTAACGGAGAGTTTAAAGACAGCGGTTTATGAGAAAATTGGGAAGCTAGAACGTTATTTCACTCCTGATACAGAAATCCATGTAACATTTAGTGTTGAAAAAGAAAGGCAAAAGATAGAAGTAACTATACCAGTAAAGGGAAGTATTATTAGGGCAGAAGAAACTAGTAATGATATGTATGTTTCAATAGATCTGGTTGAGGAGGTTATTGAGCGTCAGTTAAGAAAATATAAGAACAAATTGACAAATCATAAACAAGCCTCGTTTAATTTTAAACAAGCATTTATTGAGGATGATTATGAAGAGGAAGATGGTATTAAGATTGTAAAGACAAAACGATTTGCTATTAAACCTATGGATGCTGAGGAAGCCTGTGTTCAGATGGAGTTATTAGGTCATAATTTCTATGTATTTAGAAATGCAAGCACAGATGAAGTTAACGTAGTATACAAAAGGAAAAAAGGCAATACTTATGGTCTTATAGAGCCGGAGTACTAAACTGAAGTAGCAAGCAAGTATAGGAAAGCATAGAGTTAGGTTTATCAACTTAAAATAATATAATGAATTAATATAGTTATTAAAGGACTGAGGCAGAGTAAAACAAATTTTGATTGTTTTTGCAACAGTCCTTTATTAGTTGGTATAATAGCTGATATTAAAATTAAGTTGAATAACTATACTTGTAATGTTACAATATTAGGTGAATAATCGCATGAAATATTGGAAAATACAGGAGTGAGTATAAAATGGGACTTATAGAAAAAATATTTGGTACACATAGCCAAAGAGAAATTAAGCGTGTGATACCTATTGTAGACCAGATTGAGGCTCTTGAACCGGAGTATGAGAAGTTAACCGATGCTGAGCTTAGGACTAAAACAACAGAGTTTAAGAATAGACTTAAGAATGGAGAAACACTTGATGATATATTAGTAGAAGCATATGCTAGTGTCCGTGAGGCGGCCAAAAGAACTATAGGAGAAAGGCACTATAGGGTCCAGTTAATAAGTGGTGTAATACTTCATCAAGGGCGTATTGCTGAGATGAAAACTGGTGAGGGAAAGACCCTAATGGCAACATTACCGGCTTATTTGAACGCTCTTGAGGAAAAGGGAGTTCATGTTGTTACAGTTAATGATTATCTAGCAAAGCGTGACGCAGAATGGATGGGCCGGGTTCATGAATTTTTAGGCTTAAAAGTAGGTGTAATTTTAAATAGTATTGAAAAGGATGAAAGACGAGAAGCGTATGCCTGTGATATTACTTATGGTACTAACAACGAGTTCGGCTTTGATTATCTAAGAGATAATATGGTTATTTATAAGGAGCAGTTAGTACAAAGAGATCTGCATTACGCAATTATTGACGAGGTTGACTCGGTTCTTATAGACGAGGCTAGAACCCCGCTTATAATTTCAGGAAGTAGTGGTAAATCTACTGATCTTTATAGGGTTTGTGATATTTTGGCTAGACAGCTTACTAAGGGTAAGGCCAGTGCTGAGCTTACCAAGATGGCTGCTATTATGAAGGAGGAAATAACAGAAGAAGGCGACTTTATAGTCAATGAGAAGGAAAAGAATGTCCACCTAACAGCAGAGGGTGTAAAAAGGGTGGAAAGCTTCTTTAATATTGAAAACCTAGCAGATCCAGAAAATCTTGAGATTCAACATAATATTATCCTTGCTCTTCGTGCCCATAATTTAATGCACAGGGACAAAGATTATGTTGTTAAGGATAATGAAGTCTTGATAGTGGACGAGTTTACTGGTCGAATAATGCCAGGTAGACGTTATAGTGATGGACTCCATCAGGCGATCGAGGCAAAAGAGAATGTTAAGGTAAAAAGAGAAAGTAAGACTCTTGCCACTATTACTTTTCAGAACTTTTTCAACAAATATAATAAAAAATGCGGTATGACTGGTACGGCTTTGACAGAGGAACAGGAATTTAGAGAAATCTACGGTATGGATGTAATAGAGGTTCCCACTAATGTTCCTGTAGCCCGTATTGATAGACAAGATGCCGTTTATAAGACTCAGAAGGAAAAACTAAATGCCATTATAGATGAAATTGTCGAATCCCACAAGAAGGGTCAACCAGTACTTGTAGGTACTATTACTATTGATGCTTCTGAGGAAATTAGTGCATTACTGAAGAAAAGAAATGTCCCTCATAATGTACTTAATGCCAAGTTCCATGAGATGGAGGCCGAGATAATTGCTGAGGCAGGAAAGTTTGGAGCAGTTACCATAGCTACTAATATGGCTGGTCGTGGTACAGATATTAAGCTTGGAGAAGGTGTTGTTGAAGTAGGAGGATTAAAAATAATAGGTACTGAGCGCCACGAGTCAAGACGTATTGACAACCAGCTACGTGGACGTGCAGGAAGACAGGGAGATCCCGGTGAGTCCCGTTTTTATATTTCTTTAGAGGACGATCTTATGCGGCTCTTTGGATCTGAAAGATTGATGGGAATGTTCAATTCATTAGGAATACCTGATGGTGAACAGATAGAACATAAAATGCTTTCTAATGCTATAGAGAAGGCACAAAAGAGAATTGAAAGTAATAACTTTGGAATAAGAAAGAATCTTTTAGAGTATGATCAGGTTAATAATGAACAAAGAGAGGTTATTTATAGGGAAAGAAGAAGGGTCCTAGATGGTGAAAATATGAGGGATACCATCTTTAAGATGATAACTGATAATGTAGAGGGTTGTGTAAACACCTGCATTAGTGAAGACCAGCATCCTGAGGAATGGAATCTAGTGGAACTAAACAATCTTCTTCTTCCAATAATTCCAATGGAACCTGTGGTTTTAAATGATGAAATTAAAGGAATGACCAAAAACAACCTAATCCAGCATTTAAAGGAGATAGCATATAAGCTATATGAAGAGAAGGAAGCACAGTTTCCCGAGAAGGAGCATTTAAGGGAAATAGAGAGAGTTATACTTCTAAAATCAATAGATCGTAAATGGATGGACCATATAGATGATATGGACCAACTTCGTCAGGGTATTGGTCTTCAGGCCTATGGTAATCGCCAACCTGTTGTAGAATATAAATTTCAAGGATTTGAGATGTTTGAGTCTATGACAGCTTCTATCCAGGAGGAAACAGTTAGGGCTCTTATGCATGTTAGAGTTGAGCAGAAGGTTGAGAGAGAGCAGGTTGCCAAGGTTACTGGAACTAATAAAGATGACAGCTTAGCCAATGCACCTGTTAAAAGGGAAGGAAAAAAGATAATGCCTAATGATCCTTGTCAATGTGGAAGTGGAAGAAAACATAAACATTGCTGTGGACGAAACGCTTAAAGTAAATATCTTTGCAACTTATAACTTACATTATAACACTAGGCCTGAAAGAGGTGATTATGTGCTAGAATTAGATCAGTTTAAGTATACATTAGGGACCTATGAGAAGCCATTAGTTGAAGTGGGGGATTCACTTTGACCTTGCTAGAAAGGAAGCGCGGATAGCAGATATTAATAAAATCATGGAAGATCCAGGGTTTTGGGATGATACAAAAAAGGGTCAGGAAATCGTTAAGGAGCTGAATGTTCTCAAGGGAACTGTAGATGAATATAAGCGACTAAAAACAGAATATGAAGATGTTGCTACTCTTATCCAGATAGGCTATGAGGAGAAGGATGAATCACTAATTCCAGAGATTGAGGAGTCCTTGAATTTGTTTATCAAAGACTTTGAAGAACTTAAGCTTAAGACCCTATTATCAGAAGAATATGATAGCTACAATGCGATTCTTACCCTACATGCTGGTGCAGGGGGGACAGAGAGCTGTGACTGGGCAAGTATGTTACTTAGAATGTACCAAAGATGGGCTGATAAGAGGGGCTTTAATACAGAGATTTTAGATTTTCTAGAAGGTGATGAAGCAGGGTTTAAATCAGTTACCCTTCAGATAAATGGTGAGAATGCATATGGTTATATAAAATCTGAACGGGGTGTTCATCGTTTGGTTAGACTTTCACCATTTAATGCAGCAGGTAAACGTCAGACATCATTTGTGTCTTGCGATATCATACCAGATATTGAGGAGGACACAGGAATTGAGATTGATGACAAGGATATAAGAATTGATACCTACCTAGCTGGTGGTGCTGGAGGACAGCATGTTAATAAAACCGACTCAGCAGTCAGAATCACCCACCTTCCAACTAATATCGTGGTACAATGCCAAAATGAACGTTCTCAGCTACAAAATAAGGATAAGGCTATGAAGATGCTTAAGTCAAAACTTTATTTGTTGAAGCAACAGGAGAATTTGGAGAAGATATCAGGAATTCGGGGAGAGGTTAAGGAGATTGGATGGGGTAATCAGATTCGCTCATATGTCCTACAGCCTTACACTATGGTAAAAGACCATAGAACTGATGAAGAAGTTGGTAATGCAAACAGTGTTCTTGATGGAAATATTGACCCATTTATTAATGCTTACTTAAAATGGAATGCGACGAATAATCTGCAATCCTAGATGGTTGCCAATACAATAAGTTTGGGCAAAGGGAGGTTGTTATGAGTATAAAAAAAGCGGTTTTTTATTTGGATGATGAAGAATATGGAATGGACATTGCAGACATTAATATAATTGAAAAGAATTTAAAAATTGAGAAGGTTGTAAATTCACCTAAAAACATTAAAGGCAAAGCAGATATTCGTGGAGTCAAAATCCCTGTATATAGCCTAAGAAGTAAATTTGGTATTGAAGATAAGCAGCCTGATGTTAATACTAGGTATTTAATAGTAGATGTAGACGGAAGAAAAATTGCTTATGAAGTCGATAATGTTAAGGGAATAGTTGATATCGAACCGGTGCATACCTACGATGTCCCCTATATCGTAAAAGCTGATAAGACTTCTTATCTAGACTCTATAGCCTATAATGAAGGAGGGCTAGTCTTGATTTTAGATAGTAAACTGCTTATAGACAATGATGAGATGAAATTTATAAAGGATAAAATTAAGTAATATATGGATGAATTATTCTGGTTCAAGAGTTGCAAGCCTTGAACCAGATTTTTTAATGTAATAGGATAGTTAATCCTATTACATTAAAGATTATATTTAAAACAGATTTTTATACAATGTTTTTGCTTTTTATTATAGGTATTAAAGCATAAGTGACAAACTTTAATTTTATAGGCTAAAGTGTAAAATTGACTATTGCAATATTGAGGAATATATGATAATATTTCTTTCTTAGAAAGACAATTGTTTTTACCATGCATACAAACCCATAAAAACAGGTATGGAAGGGTCATCGGGAGGTGTTTTGTTATGAAGGAAGAGCAGTATTTTATTGTAAGAAAAAAAGCAGTGCCAGAGGTACTATTAAAGGTTGTAGAGGCAAAAAGGCTTCTCGACTCTGAGCGGGTTATGACAGTGCAGGAGGCAACAGATAAAGTAAATATTAGCAGAAGTTCCTTTTATAAGTATCGTGATGATATCTTTCCTTTTTATGAACATTCAAGAGGGAAAACAATAACCTTTATGATTCAACTAGATGATACCCCTGGTTTGCTATCAAGAGTACTTAGCTACGTGGCAAAATCTCAGGCAAATATCCTGACAATACATCAGACCATACCTGTTAATAAGATTGCCATGCTGACATTAAGTGTAGAGATACTTCCTCAGACTGAGGGCATATCGGCGATGCTAGAAACTATTGAAGGGCTAGAGGGTATCCACCATGTTAAAACATTGGCTAGAGAATAATAAAAAAAAAGTGACTTTTGAAAGTCTATATAATAGTAGGAATGGAGGATAATCATGATTGATATTGCAGTTCTGGGATATGGAACGATTGGATCAGGTGTAGTAGAGGTATTAAAAATAAACGGAGATAGTATTAATAAGAGGGCTGGCGATGAGATCAACATAAAATATGTATTAGACATCAGAGAGTTTCCAGGGGATCCAGTGATGGAAGTGCTGGTTCATGATATAAATACTATCTTAGATGATCCTGATGTGAAGATTGTTGTTGAGGTAATGGGAGGAATTAATCCCGCATATTCATTTGTAAAAGATGCTTTGTTGAAAGGAAAGAGTGTTGTCACCTCCAACAAGGAGTTAGTGGCAAAACATGGAGCGGAGCTTCTTGATATAGCCAAGGAAAATAATTTAAACTTTCTTTTTGAGGCCAGTGTAGGTGGAGGAATACCAATCATTCGTCCTCTTAATCAATCCTTAACGGCTGATGAGATTGTTGAAATTACTGGTATACTTAATGGGACTACGAATTATATTCTTTCAAAAATGTCTGATGAGGGGATTGGTTTTGAGGCGGCATTAAAGGATGCGCAGGACCTAGGATATGCTGAGAGGGATCCTTCTGCAGATGTGGAAGGCCATGATGCTTGTCGGAAAATAGCCATTCTTTCATCCTTAGCCTATGGCATGCAGGTGGATTTTGAAGATATTTATACAGAAGGAATTACTAATATATCAGACAAGGATATAAGCTATGCAAAGGCATTAAATGCGAAAATAAAACTATTTGCATCAAGTATTAGGGAAGAGGACAAGGGCGTGTATGCTATGGTTGCTCCTGTGATGATTAAGGCAAATCATCCCTTATATAGTGTTAATGATGTGTTTAATGGGATATTTGTTCGTGGAAATGTAATTGGAGATGTTATGTTTTATGGAAGCGGCGCTGGAAAGCTTCCTACGGCCAGTGCGGTTGTAGCTGATGTTGTAGATATTGCAAAACATCTAAATAAAAACATATGGACTATATGGAGTAATAAAAAGCTAGATTTAGAAAGTGTTGATTTGATGAAGCATCGCTTTTTTGTACGACTAGTAAAGGATAAGCGTGCACAAGATAGGATTAATGAATTATTTGGAGATGTTGAATGGGTTCCTGAAGTTGTAGAGAATGAGTTAGGTTTTATTACGCCTGAAATCACTGAGAAAGATATGATGGATAAGAAGGGGCTTATAGATGGATTTCTAGGAAGTATTAGAGTGAGATTTTAGGATTTTCGAAAGGATTGTAGAATATGAAGTATATTATAGTACTTGGCGATGGAATGTCAGACGAACCAATTAAGAAGCTAGATGGAAAAACACCACTTATGGTTGCTAATACACCATGTATAGATTCCTTAGCAGTAAAGTCTGAGATTGGTATTGCCCATACCATACCAAAGGGAATGAAGCCAGGAAGCGATACGGCAAATCTATCAGTTCTTGGCTATGACCCCAGTATCTATTACTCAGGTAGGTCTCCTTTGGAGGCATTAAGTATCGGAGTAGATATGGAGGATACTGATATAGCTATTAGATGTAATCTAGTAACTCTTTCTGAGGAGGGTTTATACCAGGACAAAACAATAATAGATCACAGCTCTGGAGAGATAAGTACAGAGGACGCTGCTATTCTTATGGAAGAAATAAAAAAGGAGTTAGAGGATGAAAACTACAAGTACTATGTAGGAACCAGCTATAGGCATCTTACTATATGGAAGCAGGGAGAGGTTGTTGACCTTGGCCAACCCCATGATATTTTGGGTAAAAGAATAGGTGAATATCTTCCGCAAGACTCTATTCTACATAGAATGATGAAAAGAAGTTTTGATATATTGAATGAACATCCAATAAATATTAAGCGGAAGGAAAGTGGTCTTAATAAAGCAAATTCCATATGGTTTTGGGGCGCAGGGACTAAGCCTGCTTTAACATCCTTTGAAGAAAAATATAAAAAAAAGGGAGCAATGATATCAGCAGTAGACTTGCTAAAAGGTATTGCTGTCGGCACAGGTATGAAGGTAATAGAAGTAATCGGAGCCAATGGTACTCTTCATACTAATTATGAGGGCAAGGCAAAGGCCGCACTAGATGTACTTCTTAAGGAAGATTATGATTTTGTATATATCCATGTAGAGGCACCAGATGAGATGGGGCATCAGGGGAGTATAGAAAACAAGGTAAAGGCAATAGAATATCTGGATCAAAGAGTGATTAAGCCTGTTATTGAGGGAATGAATGAAGCAGATGAGGATTACAGAGTGCTTATTATGCCAGATCATCCTACACCAATCCACCTTAGAACCCATACCGATGATCCTGTTCCTTATTTATTATATGATAGTAGAATAAATAAAGAAAATCATTTTGAATATAATGAATATGACGCAAAAAAAAGCGGTAATGTTATCTTTGAAGGATATAAACTTATAGATCGGTTATTTGAAGACCCTCAATAAGCATGGGTACTATACTAATTATCTAGGAGGAATTATGTTAATAGTAAAAAAATTTGGTGGAACATCAGTCGCCGACAAAGAAAGAATATACAATGTTGCCAATCGAATTGTAGAGGATTATAAACAAGGCAACGAAATCGTGGTTGTACTATCTGCTATGGGAAAACAAACTGATATCCTAATTCAGATGGCCAAAGACATTAACCCCAATGCAAGTAAAAGAGAAATGGATATGCTACTTACAACTGGAGAACAAACATCGGTTGCATTGATGGCAATGGCTTTAGATGCCTTGGGTGTACCAGCTGTATCGCTAAACGCCTATCAGGTTGCTATGCATACCACTTCTGTTTATAGTGATTCAAGAATTAAAAGAATAGATACTGAACGAATAAGAAATGAGTTACAGAACAGGCGAATAGTTGTAGTTACAGGGTTTCAAGGAGTTAATAAATTTGACGACTATACAACCCTTGGTAGAGGTGGATCGGATACAACTGCGGTGGCATTAGCATCAGCTCTTCATGCTGACAGGTGTGAGATTTATACTGACGTTGACGGAGTATATACAGCAGACCCAAGGATAGTTAAGTCGGCAAGAAAATTAGATGAAATCACTTACGATGAAATGCTTGAGCTTGCATCTTTAGGTGCGGGAGTTTTGCATAACCGTTCAGTGGAAATGGCTAAAAAGTATGGCGTGCAGCTGGCTGTTCGATCCAGCATAAATAATACAGAAGGTACGATTGTTAAGGAGGTAGTTAGTATGGAGAAAATGCTAGTTAGCGGTGTAGCTGCTGATAAAAATACAGCCCGTATAGCAGTAATAGGTTTGGAGGATCAGCCAGGCGTTGCCTTTAAATTATTTCATCATCTAGCAAGGCATAATGTAAACGTTGATATTATTTTGCAGTCAATTGGAAGAGATGGCACTAAGGATATCAGCTTCACAGTAAAAGAAGATGATTTGGAGGAGGCAGTTGCTACTATAGAACGTCATAGACAGACCAGTCTAAAATGCCAGAAGATAGATGTGGAGAGGGGAGTAGCCAAGGTTTCAATTGTTGGAGCGGGTATGATGACCAATGCAGGTGTTGCAGCTAAAATGTTTGAGGCCCTATATGATGTAGGAGTAAATATCAAGATGATATCAACCTCCGAAATTAGGGTTACTGTATTGATAGATGAATCTCATGTGGAAAAGGCTATGAATGCTGTTCATGAAAAGTTTTTACCTAACCAAATATAGATAAGAGCTGTAGAAAAGAAAAATAGCCGCGATCTTATAGTGTAAGCTGACCCCCACAAATTAGAAATCAAGTCTAATTTGTGGGGGTCAGCTTAGTATGGAAAGTGTAGATTGATTTTCGCCAATCGTTTTGGTATGATAATAATGTTAAAAAGCTGGAAAGTAAAATTATTACTTTAAATACAAAAATTTAATATATAAAACTTTTAAGATTATTTTTATAGAAATACTATATTAAAATTGAGGAGTATGATATGGATATTTTAATGCAACTAAAGGAAGAGCTGAACATTGGCATAGACCAGGTGAAGGCAGCAGTCCAACTAATTGATGAGGGAAACACCATACCATTTATTGCAAGATATCGTAAGGAGGTAACGGGGTCCTTAGATGATGAGCAACTAAGGAGTCTTCATGAGAGGCTGCAGTATCTAAGAAATCTTGAAGATAAGAAGACTCAGGTTTTAGCTAGTATTGAAGAACAGGGAAAATTAACTGAAGAATTAAAAAAGCAGATTCAAGAGGCTACAACTATGGTTGTTGTAGATGATTTATATCGTCCCTACAGGCCCAAGCGAAGAACAAGAGCTACAATTGCCAAGGAGAAAGGCCTAGATGGTTTGGCAGAAATCATAAGAGGTCAGGAGGCTGATAAGCCAATCAGTGAAATTGCTGAGTCTTATCTGTCAGAAGAGAAGGGGGTAAGCACTGTAGATGAAGCTATTGCTGGTGCAATGGATATACTTGCTGAAGAGGTGTCAGATGAAGCGGAGTATAGAAGTTATATCCGTCAGGCTACAGTAGAAGAAGGAAAGCTAATCTCAGTAGCCAAGGATGAAGAAGCAGAATCTGTATATGAGATGTATTATAATTTTGAAGAGGTTATTGCTAAGCTTGTGGGACATAGGGTCTTAGCTATAAACCGCGGTGAAAAGGAGAAGTTTCTCACAGTTAAAATATCTGCTCCAGAAGAGAGAATCTTAAGATATCTTGAAAAGAAGGTCATTATTAAGGATAATCCTAATACCAATGATATCCTTAAGGCTGTGGTTGAAGACAGCTATAAGAGATTGATTGCTCCTGCCATTGAAAGGGAGATACGAAATAATTTAACAGAAGAAGCTGAGGATGGGGCTATTAAAGTATTTGGTAAGAACTTGGTTCAGTTACTTATGCAACCACCTATAACAGGGCAGATTGTACTAGGCTGGGACCCTGCTTTTCGTACCGGATGTAAGTTAGCAGTAGTCGACAGTACAGGTAAGGTTCTAGATACGGTAGTGATTTATCCTACTCCTCCACAAAATAAAGTTGAGGAATCAAAGAAGATTCTTAGAAAATTAATAGATAAATATAATATCACAATGATTTCAGTGGGTAATGGAACAGCATCTAGAGAATCAGAGAGGGTGATAGTTGATTTCTTAAAAGAATTAGCTAGGCCTATCAGTTATGTTATAGTAAATGAAGCAGGAGCATCGGTCTATTCAGCAAGTAAGCTGGCAACAGAAGAATTCCCTGATTATGATGTAGGACAAAGAAGTGCTGCTTCTATAGCAAGACGATTGCAGGACCCATTGGCCGAGTTGGTTAAGATTGACCCTAAATCCATTGGAGTAGGACAATATCAACATGATATGAACCAGAAGAAACTATCCGAGGCCTTAAGTGGTGTGGTTGAAGACTGTGTTAACAAGGTTGGTGTTGATTTGAATACTGCATCTGTGTCATTGTTGGAATATGTATCTGGTGTTAATAAGACTATTGCTAAAAACATTGTTGCGTATAGAGAGGCTAATGGGAAATTTCATAGCCGTAAGGACTTATTGAAGGTGGCTAAACTTGGACCAAAGGCTTTCGAGCAATGCGCAGGTTTTCTCCGTATTCGTAATGGAGATAATCCCCTAGATGCAACAGGAGTCCATCCTGAATCTTATGAAGCTACAGAAAAGTTATTATCCGTACTTGGTATGACCTTGGATGATATTAGACAGATTCAAGCAAAGGCTTCAGTAGTAAAGGATGATAATGCCCAGCCCATAAAGGAAATGAAACTTAAGCAAAGCAAGAATAAGAAAAGGGCGGGATTGGTTGTAAAGTCTCAAAATACAGCTCTAGCTAAAGCCTTGGCAGAAGCCATGTCATCCACTCAGAACCATGACGAGGATGTCACAAAGCAAGAGACTAATGATAGGTCTTACCATGAGACTCATGGTGATTCCGTATTAAGTAAAAAGATAAGGGATAAGAAAAAGCTATCAAACGAATTGGGTATAGGTGAAATTACATTAGCAGATATTATTAAGGAATTAGAAAAGCCAGGAAGAGACCCTAGAGATGAAATGCCAAAGCCGATTTTAAGAACCGATGTACTTGAGATATCAGACCTAAAGGAAGGCATGATATTAAAGGGGACTGTTCGAAATGTAATTGATTTTGGAGCTTTTGTTGATATAGGAGTTCATCAGGATGGATTAGTTCATATATCTCAGCTATCAAAAGAAAGATTTGTAAAGCATCCCTTAGATGTAGTTAGCGTAGGAGATATTGTTGAAGTTAAGGTATTAAGTGTGGATGTTGCAAAAAATAGGATACAGCTAACCATGATATTATAGAAGTCTTATAATTATAATTCTATTTGAAGTCAAAGATACTAGAATCAGGGTATAAGTAAATGTTATTTATGCATAATGTATATAATTATCTCATAATAAGCTTAGTATTTGTTAGCTTATGTAATTGACAAGACCATCTATAATAAGTAAGATATAAGTATAAAAATAAAAAAATAAGGTAAATCTTCGGGGCAGGGTGAAAATCCCGACCGGCGGTATAGTCCGCGACTCATAGTGAATTTATTATCACTGTGACTGATTTGGTGCAATTCCAAAACCGACAGTAAAGTCTGGATGCGAGAAGAATAATAGGCTAAGTTTAATTTATTTCCCCCGATATTTGTTTCGGGGGTTTTGTTTTATAAAACAAAAGCAAACTCTTACTTCAAGGCCTATTATATAACCGGGATTTTTCCTTTAGAAAAAGGAGAGGTAAACATTATGAATACTAGTAAACAAAGAACAATAAGTCTTCTATCTGTAAAGGCCATGACTATAATGGCTATGCTGGGAGCAATATCTGTTGTATTAATGCAGTTTGGAATCCCCTTATGGTTCACACCATTTTTTTATGAGTTAGAATTTAGTGAGGTACCAGCGCTCATTGGAGCATTTGCCTTAGGGCCCATGGCAGGGGTTATTATCCAGATGATAAAGATACTCCTGGATTTTGCTATTTCCTCCACTAAAACGGCTGGAGTAGGTGAAATAGCTAACTTTATTATTGGTTGTTCTTTTGTTGTTCCGGCAGCGATTATTTATCATAAGAAAAAAACTTTAAAGTCTGCTATACAAGGCTTGATAGTGGGAACGTTAATTATGGTTATATTAGGTGGAGTATTAAATGCCTTCGTACTTCTTCCGGCATATGTATATTTTACGAGTAGTTTCGAATCTGTTGCTGACATTATAGCCATTGGAACCAAAGAGAATTCAGCAAT
>JAAYRC010000173.1 GCA_012518975.1 Clostridiales bacterium | reverse complement strand
TAGTATTATTTGCACCTTTATATCTATCAAACTATTGTGTAAATGGTTGCCTCTATTGTCCTTATCATAAAAAGAACAAGGATATAAGAAGAAAGAAAATGTCACAGGATGAGATCCGTCGTGAAGTTATAGCACTTCAGGATATGGGCCATAAGCGCCTAGCTATAGAATCAGGAGAAGACCCCATTAACAATCCTATTGATTATATACTTGAATCCATTGATACGATTTATAGTATCAAACATAAAAACGGAGCAATACGCAGGCTTAATGTTAATATCGCTGCAACAACGGTAAAAAATTATAAAAAGCTAAAAGATGCAGGCATTGGTACATATATTCTCTTTCAGGAGACTTACCATAAGGATAGCTATGAAAAGCTACATCCAACTGGTCCAAAACATGACTATGCCTATCATACAGAAGCAATGGACAGAGCTATGCTTGCTGGAATAGATGATGTGGGTCTAGGAGTTCTATTCGGACTTGAGAATTACCCCTATGAATTTGCAGCCTTGCTTATGCATGCTGAGCATTTGGAAGCAGTATATGGAGTAGGGCCTCATACTATTAGTGTACCAAGAATCTGTCCAGCTGATGATATCGATCCTACAGCATTTGACAATGGTATAAATGATGATATATTTGCAAAGATTGTAGCTTGCATTCGTCTTTCCCTACCTTATACAGGAATGATTGTATCTACTAGGGAGAGTAAAGCAAGTAGGGAAAGACTACTTAATCTGGGTGTTTCCCAAATCAGTGGAGCTTCTAAAACAAGTGTTGGTGGATATAGTCAGCCAGAAGCAGAGGATGAAAATTCTTCACAGTTTGATATTAGTGATACAAGAACTCTTGATGAAGTTATTAGGTGGTTGATTGAACTAGGCTACCTTCCCAGTTTTTGTACTTCCTGTTATAGGGAGGGCAGGACAGGTAATAGATTTATGAGCCTTAGTAAGAGTGGACAGATACACAACTTTTGCCATCCCAATGCCATTATGACTTTGAGGGAGTATATGGAGGATTATGCTATGGATGGAACAAAGCAGGCCTGCCAAGCATTTATTCAAAGAGAAATAGAAAAAATCCCAGATAATACAGTGAAGAAGCTTGTAGAAGAGAATTTAATAAAAATCAGTAATGGAAATCGTGATTTTGTGTTTTAAAGGGGGAAGTGGTATGAGTTTAAATGAAACACATTCAGCAGAACGTATACATATAAGTTTTTTTGGGAGAAGAAATTCGGGTAAATCCAGTATTGTAAATGCTTTCACAGGTCAGGATATTTCTGTCGTATCAGATGTAAAAGGTACAACCACTGATCCTGTATATAAATCTATGGAACTTCCTCCCCTTGGTCCTGTTATGATAATTGATACACCAGGGATAGATGATGAAGGAGATTTAGGAGAGCTTCGTGTAAAAAAAAGTTACCAAATACTTAATAAAACAGATATTGCAGTTCTAGTAATCGATTCAATCTGTGGTAAATCAAAAGAAGATGAAGACCTGATTAATCAGTTCCGTAAAAAGAATATAAATCATATACTTGTCTATAATAAGCTGGATTTACTAGGACAAGTACCAGCTGAAACTGATAACACAATTCATGTTAGTGCAAAAACAAGGTTCGGGATTGATGTTTTAAAAGAGAAAATAGCTGGCATGGCTATCATGGATGAGCCCAAACGGAAAATTGTGGGTGACTTTATTAAGCCATTAGATTTTGTTGTCCTTGTTACACCTATTGATGAGGCCGCTCCCAAAGGAAGACTTATACTGGCTCAGCAACAGACCATTCGTGATATATTAGATGCTAATGGAACAGCCATTGTAGTAAAAGATACTGAACTTAAAGAAACTCTTATGAATCTTAAAAAAAAGCCAAGACTAGTAATTACCGATAGTCAGGTTTTTTCTAAGGTGGCTATTGATACACCTGAAGATGTTTATTTAACTTCATTCTCCATATTATTTGCTAGATATAAGGG
>JAAYRC010000172.1 GCA_012518975.1 Clostridiales bacterium | reverse complement strand
TCATGTCTACCCTTGGATGGTCATAGATATACTCCTTAACTTCATCAAATATATCATCGAGTTTTCTTATACAGGTAGGACACAATGGGGGACCACTTAAATAGTTAAATATACTTCCACATTTTTTACAATTTCTTACATCCAATATAACCCCTCCTGTTCTTATGGTTTAAGAAAAATATAGTCTATAATCCTTTGCCTATGCACAGGGTAATAAAATATACACGATCTATTCCATGCTTCATTAATACATTTGTGCAAGCCTCTATAGTACTGCCTGTAGTGTATATATCATCCACAAGCAAAATCTTCTTAAGCTTATTAGGATATTTATATGCCTCTTTTTTATTAAATACAAAAGCTTGTCTAAGATTCCTAAGTCTTTCTTTATCACTTAGGTGTTTTTGAGCCAAGGTTTTTTTATTCCTAATTAGCAAATGGGTCAAGACAGGTATTTTAAGCTCTCTAGCAAGCCCCTTGGCAAGGATTTCTGTTTGGTTATATCCCCGCTCGTAATATTTACTTTTATGTATAGGCACTGGTACCAATACATCTGGTGATAGTCTTTTTATAGTCTCTCCATAATTATTCACAATTTCCTGAATATAATATTTTGCGTATTCTTTTTTATGGCTGTATTTAAAATCTGAGACGGATTTTTTCATAACTGAGTCATATATCCATAGGGAATAACCATGATCAAAATGGAAATTCTTACGTTCACAATCACTACAATATTCTCTTTGATCCTCTTCTATTGGTTTACTACATTTCTTGCAACGAGGCTCGGTAACAAACTGAAGTCTACCTTCACAAGGAGGGCAAATCTTATTACCCTTAGGAATAACAATTTCCCCACAAACCGGACATCTAACAGGATACAAGATATCTAACAAAACTTGTAGCATTTAATAACCCTCAATCCTAACTAATATCTTCCTTAGCGAAACTCTATAAACTTTACTTAGTACGGCCATCCATACTAATATAACTTTAAGAAAAAAGCTTAGATGGATAGACTCCATTATTGATTAGATTTCTAATTGATGAAACCACCAGCTCCTTATCTTCTTTATAGGTTACACCAAACCACTGATCCTTGGTCTTTAGCATTTTGACCTTAACCTTCTTACTATCAACAAGGCTTCCTACCACTTCTGGAAGAAGATATTCCTTTTTGATATCATCAGGTGCAAGATTAGACAGAAAGTCTTCAAAGCCCTTTTCTAATTCTCCAAACAGGCTCGGCTTAAAGCCCCACATATTCATAGAAACTATACTTTCGAGATCCACAATAAGATCTTCACCATAATTTCCCTTTGCTATTGCATGGCTACCCTCTTTCATTATCCCAGAGGTTTCCACAATATCAACTAACCAACCTCTATCATCTATCTCACATACTCCACGGGTAACAGTTCCATTTTCACTAAGTGTATTGCCTAATATAAAACCAGCCATACAATATAAGTGTAAATCCCTGGCCTCAGAGTTTAAGAATTCATAGATAAGACGAAAAGCTTCCTTTCCGTAATAATCATCTGCATTAATAACTGCAAAAGGTTCATTAACAAGGTCCTTACAGCATAAAACCGCATGCCCAGTACCCCAAGGTTTACTTCGTCCCTTCTGTGTTTCGAAGCCAGCAGGCAAGAAATCAAGGTCCTGAAATACATATTCTACATTTACATGCCTAGCAATTCTATCACCAATTACTTCTTTAAAATCCTTTTCTATGTCCCTGCGAATAATAAATACAATTTTATTAAATCCTGCATCTATAGCATCATAAATGGAATAATCCATGATGATTTCTCCACTAGGACCTACAGGCTCTAGCTGCTTAATTCCTCCATATCTACTTCCCATACCTGCTGCCATAATAACTAATGTTGTCGCTGACATTGTGATAACCTCCGTATTCTACCGTTTCTATCCAACATTCTTTTAACATATTATAACCCATTTTCTATTATTATGCACCATATAATTATAGGGATATCTCTTTTATTTGTTCCCCTAGTCTAGAATAACGACTTTGATCTCTTTTGTTATCAATCATAAATCTTATCATATTCTCGCTACCTACCATAACAACGCAGCTTTTTGCCCTTGTTACAGCTGTATATAGAAGGTTTCTATTAAATAACATTCTTGGTCCATCTAAAATAGGTATAATTACCGCAGGGTATTCACTTCCTTGAGATTTATGAATAGTAACAGCATATGCAAGCTCCAATTCATCCAATTGACTGAAGCTATAATCTACAATTCTATTATCATCAAACTCTACTATTAAATGCTCTGAAAATAAATTTATCTCCTTAATAATTCCAGCATCTCCGTTAAAAACTCCAGTGCCAGACTGAGAACTTATGCCATAGTCACTTTTTATCTCCCAAGCCAGTTGATAATTATTCTTAATTTGCATAACCTTATCACCCTCACGAAAAACGTTCTGGTGATATTCTTTCTCCTTCTTTTCCTTGGAGGGAGGATTAAGCGACTGCTGAAGTGCCTTATTAAGTCTTTCTACCCCTAATTCCCCTTTTCTCATAGGCGTAAGTACCTGAATATCGAAATCAGAAGCCTTAACGTACTTAGGAAGCTTGTTTTTTATCAAATTTATCATTACAGCAATAATAACATCTGCATTATCTCTTTTTAGTAAAAAGAAATCTCTACTTTTATTATCAAAGACT
>JAAYRC010000171.1 GCA_012518975.1 Clostridiales bacterium | reverse complement strand
GTAATTTCCCTTGCACGGTCAGGTCTAAAGTTAAAGAAAATTACTGAATCATTTTCCTTTATTGTAGCTACAGGATTACCATCTTCTAATACTACAGTTGGTAATACAAATTCATCATATTCCTCCTTATCATAGGAGTTTTGAACAGCCTCAACACCACTAATAGCAGTTTCGCCTTTTCCATGTACTAGGGCATCGTAAGCCTTTTCTACACGGTCCCAACGATTATCCCTATCCATTACATAATACCGTCCCATAACAGAAGCTATCTTACCAATACCCCTAATACGCATCTGCTCATCTAGTTCTTCAACATATCCTTTACCAGATGCAGGAGGTGTGTCTCTACCATCTAGGAAGGCATGAACATAGACATTCTTAAGACCATTACGTTTAGCCAAGTCTAGTAGTCCATACAAATGGGTATTATGGCTATGAACTCCTCCATCTGATAATAATCCATATAGATGAAGGTCTGAATTATGTCTTTTACAGTTATCTATAGCTGCCAATAAAGCAGCATTTTTAAAGAATGTTTCGTCTTTAATCTCCTTGGTGATTCTAGTCAGCTCCTGATACACGATTCTTCCTGCACCAATATTTATATGACCAACCTCGGAATTGCCCATCTGTCCATCAGGAAGTCCTACGGCCATACCACTGGCATTTCCTTTAGCAAATGGATAATCCTCCATTAGACGATCTATTACAGGGGTTTTTGCCATTGCAATAGCATTGGCATCTTTTTTATCATTTAATCCAAAGCCATCTAGTACCATTAATACTGTCGGTTTCTTTCTCATGTTTGACTCCTTTACAAAGCTTGGGGGTTCATTTAATGTTATTTGTAATTAACTATCTTTCCAAAATCAGCCTTAAGACTTGCTCCCCCTACCAGTCCTCCATCAATGTTGGCCTGGGCAAACAATTCACTAGCTGAGTCTGCACTAACACTTCCACCATACTGGATACGTATAGCTTGGGCTGTAGCCTCATCATATATTTCAGCAATACACTCACGAATAGCCTTACATACCTCTTCTGCCTGGTCTGTGGTAGCTACCTTTCCTGTACCAATAGCCCAAATTGGCTCGTAGGCTATAACTGCTTTCACTGCCTGTTCCTTTGTTACATTCAAAAAAGCAACCTTAATCTGCTGACGTACAAAATCTATAGTAATTCCCTGTTCTCTCTGGGTTAGAGATTCACCACAGCATACAATAGGTGTTAAACCATGCTCAAAGGCCTTTATTACCTTTTTATTTACAGTCTCATCAGTTTCAGCGAAATATTCTCTTCTTTCTGAATGTCCAATAATAACATACTTTACTCCTACTTCTGTAAGCATATTAGGAGCTATTTCACCAGTATATGCACCACTTTCCTCAAAATACATGTTCTGTGCACCAATTTCAATATTAGTTCCCTTAGCTGCCTCTACTGCTGGAATCAAACTAATTGAAGGAACACAAAAAACCACATCAGCTTCATCTGTAGCAACTAGTGGCTTTAACTCATTTATTAATGCAACTGCCTCACTAGGTGTCTTATTCATCTTCCAATTACCTGCTATAATTTTTCTACGCATATTAGCCTCCTATATTTTATATAAGTAATGTGTTTACATTAATTGTTTATAAAGTAACCAATTGTATACTTGATTGTAGCAAGCTTTTCCGAAAAACACAATATTTATTTCGGAATTGCTTGCT
This sequence comes from Clostridiales bacterium, assembly GCA_012518975.1. Taxonomy (GTDB): domain Bacteria; phylum Bacillota; class Clostridia; order Lachnospirales; family Lachnospiraceae; genus Mobilitalea. The sequence continues at coordinate 20,491 of JAAYRC010000171.1, read as the reverse complement.
ACTAGAATCAATATACTCTTATTTTATAACTTAAGCTTACTTATCGTTAGCTGCTGCTACACCAGGAAGCTCCTTACCTTCTAAGAATTCAAGAGAAGCTCCACCACCAGTAGATATATGGGTCATCTTATCACCAAAGCCAAGTTGATTAACAGCTGCTGCTGAATCTCCACCTCCAATAATGGTAGTAGCATCTATTTCAGCCAATGCCTTAGCCACAGCAATTGTACCATTTGCAAAGTTAGACATTTCAAACACACCCATAGGTCCATTCCATACAACAGTCTTTGCATCCTTTATAGCATCTGCAAACAACTTGCTTGTCTCTTCACCAATATCAAGTCCTTGCCACTCAGGCTCTATTTTTCCGCGCTTCACTGTCTTAAATTCAGCATCATTGGAAAATTCTTTTGCAACAACTGTATCTACAGGAATTAATAAGTTTACTCCCTTTTCCTTTGCCTTATCTAACATCTCTTTAGCATAATCCAAATAATCGGCTTCTAGTAAGGATCCACCCACCTCTTCTCCCTGAGCTTTCATGAAAGTGTAGGCCATTCCGCCACCAATAATAAGTGTATCTACCTTGTCTAAAAGGTTATTGATTACAGATATTTTACTAGATACTTTAGCTCCTCCAAGAATTGCAACAAATGGTCTCTTAGGATTAGATACTGCATTTCCTAAGAAATCAATTTCCTTCTGCATCAGATAGCCTACAACTGCAGTATCAACAAACTTGGTTACACCTACATTAGAGCAGTGAGCTCTATGGGCAGTTCCAAATGCATCGTTTACAAAAATATCACACAGAGAAGCAAGATCTTTGCTGAAGCTTTCTATGTTCTTTGTTTCCTCTTCTCTATAACGGGTATTTTCAAGAAGAACCACATCTCCATCCTTCATAGCTGCTACTGCGGCCTTTGCATTCTCGCCAACTACATTGTCATCCTTTGCAAACTTAACTTCCATACCTAAAAGCTCAGACAATCTTACTGCTACAGGAGCAAGTGATAACTCAGGCTTAGGTGTACCTTTAGGCTTACCAAGATGGGAGCAAAGAATAACCTTTCCTCCATCACCTATCAACTTTTTTATTGTAGGAAGGGCAGATACAAGACGTACCTCATCCGTAATTTTTCCATCCTGCAAAGGAACATTAAAATCACATCTTACTAAAACTCGTTTACCTTTAACATTAATATCATCAACTGATTTCTTATTCAGCATATTAATACTCCTTTCCAAAAAAAATATGCCTTAGCACATTTTAAGCTTTTCTTATATATAATAGGACGCATTTTTCAATTATAATATGAAAGGTCCGGTCCAAAAGACCGGACCCTTCATGGATCAATTAAGTAAATTAATTAAACTTAAACTAATTCATTAAGATATTTAATTGTTCTTACCATGTTGCTGGTGTATGAATTTTCATTATCATACCAAGATACAACCTTAACTAAGGTCTTATTATCTTCAAGATCCATAACAGCTGTCTGAGTAGCATCAAACAATGAACCATATGTGCTTCCAATAATATCTGCAGATACAATCTCATCCTCTGTATATCCGAAGGATGCATCAGCTGCTGCCTTCATAGCTGCATTAACTTCGTCAACTGTTACCTTCTTGTTACATACTGCTGTTAAGATGGTTAATGATCCAGTAGCAACAGGAACTCTCTGTGCAGCACCAGCTAATCTACCATCTAATTCAGGAATAACTAAACCAATTGCTTTTGCAGCACCAGTGGAGTTAGGAACGATATTAACTGCAGCCGCTCTAGCTCTTCTTAGATCTCCCTTTCTATGAGGGCCATCTAATGTCATCTGGTCACCAGTATAAGCATGGATAGTCATCATATAACCTTGATCGATAGGAGCAAGCTTATTTAAAGTATCAGCCATAGGAGCAAGGCAGTTTGTTGTACAGGATGCTGCAGAAATAATGTTGTCGGATGCCTTTAAGATATTCTCATTAACACCGAAAACTACGGTAGGAAGATCATTTCCTGCAGGAGCGGAAATAACAACCTTCTTAGCACCAGCATCAATATGTGCCTGTGATTTTGCCTTGGAGCAGAAGAAACCTGTACACTCAAGAACTACATCTACATCCAACTCTTTCCAAGGTAATTTGGAAGGATCAGCTTCACTATAAATTCTAATTTCTTTTCCATCAACAACGATAGAATTCTCTTTTGCCACAACTGTATCAGCTTTTTCGTATTTTCCCTGTGCGGAATCATACTTTAATAAGTGTGCCAACATTTTAGCATCTGTTAAATCATTAAGTGCTACTATTTCATAACCTTCTGCACCGAACATCTGTCTGAAAGCAAGACGGCCGATACGTCCAAAACCATTAATTGCTACTTTTACTGCCATAATAAATCCTCCTAATTAATTATTTTGTTAATACTGCCATAGACAGTATATAAAACATTTTCAAAAATAACAATCCTAAAAAGTGATTGATAATTTTTTCTCAATGATAATTTTACACAATTTAATCCAAAATATCAAGAGTTTACTACGCTTTTTATAGATTATTATAATATAAGTGATATTTCTAGGTCTAACCAATAGATTTTTGTGCACATTTATGGTCTATGCTGTTTTTTTACCATTTCATCCTTTACAAAATAAGCTATATTAAGAGAATGGTCAGATATTCTCTCAAGATTAATTAGAGCATCTATAAATACAACCCCATTTTCAGGTGAGCAAATTTCTTGTGTCAATCTGTCAATATGCTTTTGTCTAAGATCATTTTTCAAGTCATCTACTGTTTTTTCCATCTTCTCCACTTTACGAACATAATCTATATTTTTAGTTTCTCTTGCTTTTATAGAAAGTTCAAAGGATTCAGCCGCAATACTACTGATTTCTTTAAGTTCATTATAAGCTTCATCGGAAAGAAATAAATTATTGTTTATTTTCTCTATGGCTAACTCAGCAATATTATCAGCATGATCTCCAACCCTTTCAATATTAGAAACGGTATCAAAGAGGTCACTAACAAGCTTCTTTTGGTCTGCTGTCAGGGATAGGTTGTTTATCTTTACCAAATAAGCATTGATAACCTTTTGGTGAGCATCAATCACCTTCTCTTGCTCAAATACCTTCTGCGCCTTAGCCTCATCGTTATTTAATATTGCATCAATAGCCGTTCTTGTATTTTCAAGAGTAATTTCTCCCATATGGACCACTTCCTTAATTGAATTTTCTACCGCAAAGGAAGGGGTTTCAAGAATACGTTCATCTAGATGACGTAGGGTAATCTGTATATCATCAGTACCAACTTCGGCCTTAGAATCATCAATAAACAATCCTGATATCTTTACAAGCCCCTTAGCAAATGGGAACAAAATTATAGTATTAGTTAAATTAAAGACGGTGTGAAAGATTGAAATCTGGGTACTACTAATACCAGAATGTGCAAAATCCGGTTTGAAATTAAAGATTATATACATGGCAACACCAAATATAACAGCTCCTATAGTATTAAATAATAGGTGTATTACTGCCGCCCGCTTTGCAGTCTTACTTGCACCTATACTGGATAGTATTGCCGTAATACATGTTCCAATATTCTGTCCTAGGGTAATAAATATTGCTGATTGCCAGTTGACCACACCAGCCATAGCAAGAGTCTGTAATATACCAACTGATGCCGAAGAACTTTGGATAATTGCAGTCACTACAGCTCCAGTTAATATACCCAATAAGGGATTCTTGCCCAGAACAATAAATGCTGTCTTAAAAACAGAATCCTCTGCTTCTGCAAATGGCTTTATAACATCTGACATAAACTTGAGACCTATAAATAAAAGTCCAAGTCCAATAATTATCTCAGCAATGTTCTTCCTTTTTTGATTTTTACATATTAATACAACAAAGGCTCCTATTGCTATCAATACAGGAGCGAAGAAATCCGGCTTAAATACTGAACTCCACTCACCCATAGAAACAAGCCAAGCAGTTACTGTTGTACCAATATTAGCCCCCATTATAACTCCTGTAGCCTGTATAAGATTCATTATTCCTGCATTAACAAAGCCTATAACCATGACCGTAGTTGCTGAAGAACTCTGAATAATTCCAGCTACTACCACACCCAGAAAAACCGCCATTAGCCGGTTATTGGTAAGATACCCTAATAAACTTTTAAGCTTATTTCCTGCAGTTTTTTGAAGTCCATCTCCCATCATGTTCATGCCATATAGGAACATTCCCAAGCCACCGGCAAAAACAAATATCACTTCTAACAGTTCTAGAGTTTTCATTTTTCCTCCTATTATTCCTATGAAATTTTAGCATACTAATCTAGGATAACATATAATAAAAAATTCGTAAATTAATTTTTAGTAAATAAAGAAACTTTATTTACTTTGTTTTATCTTTTATAGCACAATTTTAATTTTTACTTTAAAATCGGCTCAAAAAAGAGAACCTACTTAAACAAGCTGGTTCTCTCTTAATTTCTTATTTATAATTAGATTTATTGTTATGACCTGAATTTGTATTCTAATCTTATCTTATCCGCAATTAATGCTACAAACTCAGAGTTCGTAGGTTTTCCCTTACCATTACTAACTGTATATCCAAACAACTCATCGATTGTATCCATCTTTCCCCTGCTCCATGCCACCTCTATTGCGTGGCGTATTGCCCTCTCAACCCTGCTGGGTGTTGTTTTATGGCGTTTTGCTATAGATGGATAAAGTAGTTTTGTAATAGAATTTAGCATTTCTACATCATTTACTGACATCATTATCGCATCTCGTAAGTACTGATATCCCTTGATATGTGCTGGAACTCCAATTTCATGTATTATATTAGTAACATCAGTTTCTAAATTTCTCTCCATATAAGAACTTTTACTCTCATATGCACTTACCCTATAATTATTGGTTAGTTTATTATGGTAATCTCCCTTTAATTGTTTAATTCTTGATAGAATTACATCACTGTCAAAGGGCTTCATAATATAATAATTTGCACCTAATTCAAATGCACTTTCTGTAACTCCCTCTTGGCCAATAGCAGTGATAACTATAAAAGACGGATTTTTTTTAAGCTCAGTATCTCTTTTTACCTTCTCCATAACACCAAGCCCATCAAGCTTAGGCATAATCAAATCCAATAATACTACATCTGGCTTCTTTTCTTTTATCATACTTAAAGCATCAATACCGTTCTCTGATTTACCTACCACCTCTATATCAGCATCTTCTTTTAATATATCTTCTAGTAGATTCACCATCCTCTCATTATCATCGACTATAGCTACATTAATTTTGCTCATATTATTTCCCAACCTCCATTAATTATTTGTTTGCTTCTCACCTTTAATTAATCCCATAATCCCCTTTCTATATATATTTCCCTGATAGTATTAATAGCAACTTCACGTTTTGTGATGTTCATTATTATATTTTGTAATTTATGTTGTTTCATAGCTACATTATATCCCTTCGGTAAATATGCGTCAATGATTTTCGCAATGGCAATATTACCAAAATATACCTGCATATATGCCCCATTTTTTATTAAATTCTTACATTTATAGCTATAAAAGTCTATAATATCCATCATATCAACAAAAAGTATTATAACACTAGCAGGGTATAATGTGTAAATAATGTAATTATTTACCATATTCAAATTATATCTTTAACAAAATAAAGATTCAATTCTTTCTTGTCGCGCCTTTCGACAGCTAATTTTTGTAAAACTTCTAAACAAATCAATAACCACAACATTTTGTATAAGACCATAAAATTTCATACTAATATGCTGTAGTAAGTATAAAAACTTCTTTGCTTTATACAATATTTAGTCGACTTCTTTTTATAACAAAACAATTTGTTATTCTAATTTATTTACCATGTTTTCAATGAATGTACCGTAACCTTTAGTTGAATCCTGTATAAATACATGCGTTACAGCACCTATTATCTTATTATTTTGAATAATAGGGCTACCACTCATACCCTGAACAATTCCTCCTGTTACATTTAATAACCGTTCATCTGTAATCCTAATAACCAAACCTTTACTATGATTGGAGTTACTCCTATCTACTCTTTCTATATCTATCTCATAATCAATCATTGTACCTTCTACCATACAACGAATATACGCTAATCCCAAACGTACATCCTGCTTAAAACCTACCTTTAGTGGCTTAAAATCATCTTTAAGTCTATAGCCATGATTAACACTTCCAAATATACCCTGAGAAGTGTTGTCTAGGATACTTCCTATCTTGTTTTTTTCATTTTGCCTTATCATCCCTATTATTTCACCAGGTTCCCCCTCCTTACCTTTAACGATAGACATTATCTGAGCATCATATATAGTTCCCTTATCAATTTCCATAAGTAGACCTGTATCAACATCAGTTATTCCATGACCTAATGCTCCAAAATATCCATTGGTAGACATAAAGGTCAAAGTCCCAATTCCTTGGGTGTCATCTCTAATCCAAGTACCAATTTTATAATCTCCATCTGCTGTCATTATGGGAGTTACTCTTACTTTAATCATCTCTCCATTTCGACGAAGGCCAAGCTCAATATCTTTTCCTTTAGAGTTTTGAATCTCACTGATTAGTACTTCCTTCTCCATAACCTTCATATCATTAATTGATATTATATAATCACCTGATTTTAGTCTATTGTGAGAAGGCTCATAATTTAGCCCATCTACTCCTAAAATCCTATTATTCCCCAGTACTAAGATGCCATCTGTCTCTACAGAAATGCCAATAGGTATCCCACAGGGAATCAATTCAACTGTTTCTATTACATCAAGTGATATGTTTTTTATATTAATTAGGCCAAAAAGCTTTAAGCTCATCTTATACTGTCCTGTTTGCGATGATTGTAAGCTAAATGGCTCATTAAAATCTATATCTATCTGATTTGATGGTACCCTGGTATCGTTAACACTGATTACACCCATATCTTCAGTTTCAATATTAGCCTTTAGGGGCATATTGAAGCTGAAATTCTCTTTTCTATCAACAACAATTTTTATTTCGTTTGGTATCTTCCTATCAATGGTATACATTAGGAAATAAACAATCCCCACTAAATTAATCAAAAAAAAGGCTATTAAAACCCTTCTGTATATCTTCTTTTTTCTCATCACCCAACACCTCATATATGTTTTTTATTCATTTATTTGTATGCTATGTACAGTAAAATCTAACTCCCGTACTACCATAACTAGATATGTCTTACTTACAAATCTTACTTGAATCAACTTTGAAGCAAACAGATAGTGTTTTGTCAAACTCTCCAATAAAAAAAGGATATACATAGTATTGTATATCCTCAAATTTGATATTCATTTTTTTTTGTTTTTATTATTTGTATTTTTTAGTAGATCTAGCTAGGTCTTTCATTTCTTTAGCGTTCTGTTTAACCAAGTCAGTAATAGCCGCACCACCTAATATTCTAGCCAATTCATCTACCATATCTTTGTCATCAAGTTCTTTAATAAGAGTCTCTGTGCTCTTACCATCCGTTTGCTTTTCTATTATAAAATGAGCATCTGCCATGGCAGCAATCTGGGCCAGATGAGTAATACATATAATCTGGTGATGTTTTGCAATTACAGATAATTGCTCAGAAACCTTTTGAGCAGTCCTACCACTAATTCCTGTATCAATTTCATCAAATATCAAAGTTTCTATATCATCCTTCTCAGCTAATACTGATTTTATACCTAGCATTATTCTTGAAAGCTCGCCTCCAGATGCTACCTTTGATAATGTTTTTAAGTCTTCACCAGGATTGGTAGATATAATAAATTCCGCATCATCATATCCATTTGCTGACAAGCTAGAGTTTTTACTAAATATCATATCAAAATTAACATCTAGAAAATTCAATGCAATTAATGCTTGTCTAATTTTTGCAGTTAAGTCTTTTGCCTCTCTTTTTCTTATATTCGATAATTTAGTCGAAAGCTTATTAAGCTTATCTTCTTTAGTTTTTAGAAGTTTAGCAAGGTTTTCCCTATAAGCATCATAATCCCTATACTTATCAAGCTTCTTCTCACATTCCCTACAATAGTCCAGTATCTGGTCAATGCTATTCCCGTATTTGACTTTCAGATGATTTATAAGGTCTAGCCTTTTTGTTATCTCGTTCAATTCTTCCTCATAATTATCCATACCAGATATATACTGAGATAAATCCCTGTTAATATCATTAAGAAGGTCTTCAATATTTGTCGCCTGTGATAAAAGGTCTTCTAGATCCTCGTCATATTCTACAAGCTTGGTAAGCTGACGAACAGCTCTTCCAATATTATCACCTGCAGCACTGGAGTCATAGCCTGTTAAGCTGTATGCAGTCTTTATACCCTCCGATATAGTATGGGAATTAGCATACTTTTTGTAGAGGGCAGCTAGTTCTTCGTCCTCTCCTGGACTTAAGTTTGCTAAATTTATTTCATTAATCTCATATTCCAAAAATGATATCTCACGAATCCTATTATCCTCAGAACTTTCAGCCTTATCATATTCCTGCTTAACCTCTATATATGCCTTATAGGCATCATTAAGCTCCTCCTTCAAGCCTCCTATCTCATCCTTGGCAAACCTATCCACAATTTCTAAGTGCTTTGCCTTATGTAGCAATGATTGGTGCTCATGCTGGCCATGAATATCTATAAGCTTCTCTGCAATAGAAGAAACCATCTTAGCAGTAACAGTCTCACCATTAAGTTTATATATACTCCTACTAGGCATAATCTTTCTGGATATAATAATCAAATTATCCTCAATAGGAATTTCAAGCTTATCCATAGCCTCTAGGACTGCCTTATCCTTAGTCTCAAATACAAGTTCAACCAAAGCATAATCAGCTCCACTTCGAAGTATATCCTTAGACACCTTGGCTCCAAGGGCACAATTAATAGAATCTATAATGATGGATTTGCCCGCTCCAGTTTCCCCAGTCAGAATATTTAAATGATTCTTAAAATAAACCTCAACTTCATTAATAATTGCAAAATTCTTAACATGCAGACTTATAAGCAAATCGCAACCTCCTTCGTGTTAACTGGCCTATGTTAAACGTATGTTCTTCATGCATTTTAACATATTGACCTTTATATATCAATTAAGTATTTATATAAGCTCTTATTTTCGTTTATTTATACAAGTAAATAATTAATTCTTAGTTGTTATCACTTATTCATCTTACTTTCACTGTATTCGCATCCTTGGCAGACTGTTTTTATGCAATAGTAGGAACTTACCAATTACATAAAAACCCCGGAAAAGACCTATATCTTTTCCGGGACTAGTAGCTATAAATTATATTAACTATTTTATCTTAGTAACTTTAAGCTTACAGGTAAGCTTTCTACCATTTACTGTAGCAGTTATATTTGTAGTACCTATTGCCTTTGTAATAATTCTACCATTATTAACATCAGCAATTGCTGGATTATCAATATCCCAAGTTACTCTTGAGCTAGCACCTTCCACCTGTAGGGTATATCTACTATACTGCTCTAGCACTAGATTAGTTACATTAAGCCCTATAACAGTAACCTCTACTGTTGCAGTCCTTCCCGAATCAGTCATAGCAGTAATATAGGCTGTTCCTGTAGCATTCGCCTTAATCCTACCCGTCTTTGCATTAACACTGGCCACTGCCTTATTATCAGTACTCCAGGACAAACTATCAGTAGAATTAAATGGACTTAATACAGTTCTCACTTCTCGTTGCTCTCCCTGTACCATTACAAGGCTTCTATCAGATAATACTAGACCTGTCGCTGGAACTCTATTATTTACAGTAACATAGGTCGTTGCTTTCTTACCGCTATTATCCTGAGCTTGGGCGGTTATCATAGCCGTTCCTTCCTTAAGTGCTGTTACTACACCATCCTCATCCACCATAGCAACAGTATTGTCACTTGATGACCATATAGCACCCTTATAGCTAGCATTCTTAGGCTCTATCTTTACATTCAATTCCTTTGAATCCCCAACTAAAAGTGATAGATAAGCCTTGTCTAATGTTACTCTTGTTACTGGTCTCACTATTTCAAGATCACAGCTTGCATCTGCTCCACTACCGTCAGTTGCATATGCTGTAATTGTTGCATGACCTAGTTTATGTCCTGTAACTTTTCCATTTTTATTTACAGTAGCAATACTAGTGTCGCTGGATACCCACCTGAAATCTTGATTGGTGGCTGTTTCATTTTCAACAATTACCGAAAGAGTAAAGGATTTGTTTATTCCAAGCCTATACTCCTCATAGTTTAGTTTCATAGAACTGATCCGCTCTCTTACAGTAACTACACAACTTGCAGTATACCCACCATCCAGTGTGGTGCAAGTAATTATGGTTGTACCAGGGGATATCCCCACTACTTTACCAGTTTCAGATACAGTAGCTATTCTTGGATTTGAGCTCTTCCATTCCACTTCTAGGTTAGAGGCCCCGCTAGGTGAAACTGATACCTTAAGATCAAATTCTTCTCTAACGTATATTGTCTTCTCTGAGAAATTCAACAGAAGTCCGGTTACTGGCTGCTTTACATTTACAGTTATATATGACATGCCTCCAGCCTCTGTTCTTGCCATTATAAATGCAATTCCAGGACCCTTAGCAGTAACCTTTCCTGCATCATCAACTTCCGCAACCCTTGTATCACTAGATTCCCATATTAGTTCAGCATCGGTAGCATTAGCAGGTATTAAGCTGTACTTTATCTCTTTAGTTTCACCCGTCACCAAGTCAAATTCTGAGCTTTCAAACTTTATACCCTCTGCTATTTGCCTTACATTAACAGTTACATAAGCAGTATGTCCCCCATCTAGGGTTTTTAACATAATGACAGAGGACCCAACCTGCCTAGCAGTAACTCTTCCAGCCGCATCAATTTGTACAATATTTGGTTTTGTAGAAGACCATGTAACACCGTTCTTACTGGCATTTATGGGCAATACTGTATATGTTAGTCTTCTGGATTGGCCCACATACATAGTAATCTCTTTATCATCTAAGGCAACTGTTTCTACTGGAATTTCTATTGTAATATTACATAAGGCCATAACTTCTGGATTATCAACTGATCTTGCAATTATGGTCACTTCACCAGGCTTTACAAATGTTACAAGACCATTCTCATTAACCCTGGCAATCTGGGTATTGGAAGATGTCCAGCTTACATTCTTATTTAAGGCGTTTTCAGGATATACCATTGCCCTAAGCTGAATAGTCTTGGCAGCTAAATTAGATACTATATTTGTATCGGATAAACTGATTCTAGTAACAGGTTGTCTAACAGTTACATGACTGTATCCCACTACTATATTATCCTCATTGATTGCTGATATAACAGCATTTCCTCCTGCTACACCCTGAACAGTTAAGGTTAGAGGATTTGCTTCAATAATATTTACCACAGCTTCATCAGATGTCTTCCAGTTAAGTCTGATGCCACTTAATGACTTAGGAGAAACATTTGCATGTAGTGTCTTATATTCACCTATAGCCAGATTAAGCTTAGCTGGATCTATGTTAATACTAGTTACTGATTGTTGTACAGTAATCTCACATCTTGCAGTCTTTACGACCCCATTTACCGTCTGCTTTGCAGTAATTACAGCAACACCAGGACGTAGAGCTGTAACAAGTCCATTCTCTACTTTTGCAATATTCGGTGCATCGCTAGACCAGGTAATGGTCTGGTAAGGATCCGTTACAATTGCATGAAGTAGCAGGGTTCCAGAGGTATAAAGCGTTGCCTCTGTAGTACTTAATGAAATACTATCTATTACCGTTACAGTAATATACATAGGATCTACAAAGACGGAATCATCATCATATAGGTTTGATGGGGTCTTGTAATCCAAGCGTATCTTAGTCGTCCCTTCCTTACGGGCTGTAATAACACCAGTAGTACGGTTCACCTGGGCTATACTTGAACCTCCAGACTCTAAATGTTCTACATTAAATATAGAAAAACTGGGAATGTTGGAATTATCCTCTATACTGTAGGTATCCCCAACACCCATAACCACATTGACATCTTTAAGATAGATAGGAACAATAATCTTCATGTATGCGTAGGGTGCGTTGGTATTGTAGGTATAGCTTTCATTAGCAAATGCGTAAATTTCATATGTACCAGCCTTCACATTACTAAAACTTACATTACCACTATTGGCATTTATAGAATAGCTTAACTTATCACTTGTAGGTGAAAGTTTTTTATTGGTACTAGCATCATAGACTTCCCATTTTAGGTTTCTTGCATAGCTGGCATTTGACTCTATGACAAAATCAGATGGTACGCCATTAACAGGAGTAAAGTTCTTATTATCCTTGACGGAATTTGCAAGAACTGTATTCCCATTCAAGTCATCAAAGGTTAGGCTAAATTCAGGAGCTACAACAACCTGCATGGATATGGATAGTTCCCTATCTTGTGACGACATGGTGTTAGTTGTTACAATGATGTTAGCACTACCGCTTCCAACAGCCTTTACCTTTCCTTCTTCATCAATTGTAGCCACACTTTCATTATCGCTTTCAAATGTAACTAAGGAGGCTGATATTGCACTTCCAGATACAGTATCCTTCTCTCCTTCTGGTAGATAATCAACATACTTCAAATATACCTGCTTGGGAGGATCGTCAATATCATTAATAACCAAAATCCTCTCCATAGTAGTAGTTGCAAATGTCATACCTGTCTTTTGATAATCAAACTCCAGGTTAACTTTAACAGTACCGTTTAGAATATATCTATTTGACTCATGTTCAATTATAGCAGTGATTATTGAATATCCTGGTCCCTTCCTCACAAATCTCACAACATTCGAGCCATATGCTGTCGGCTCTATTGTAACTACACCAGGCTCAGACGATATCCATTCAACCTCAGTCTCAGGCTCCCAGCCTCCTGAAGAAACACTTACCACGACCTCTTGTCTCTTCATTTCAAATTCAGTTCCATTCTTTTTTTGCTGCCCATCGAAATTAAAAAAATACTCATCTGGCCTTATAACCTCAGATGCTTTAACTATATTAGTTGATAGCAAATATATAGCAGTAACTACTAATAAGCATAATGCTAAATATAAACCTTTTGTTTTAGTTTTTGTCATCTGTAACCTCCCATATATGGTTGACACTATTAATATTTATAACACTATTAATTATATCGGCAAGTTCTAGCTTTTTATTAGCTTATATATATATATTCTAGATGTAAATATTGGCACTTCTGTGTCATATATAAGCCTATATACTTGTTATTCTCCGGTATTTCTCCTTATGCAAACGATATACAAAACAGGCTGACCTAAATACCCAATCTACGGTCATAGCTATCCATACCCCAAATACGCCTATTTCAAACACTATTGCCAGAATATAGCTAAAGCCTATCCTCCATACCCACATGGATATCATGGACACCCACATAGTGAACTTAACATCACCAGCTGCCCTTAATGCATTTGGTAAGGCAAAGGAAGGGGGCCAGAAAAATGTAGACAAAATACAATGGTATAGCATAAGGGTAGATGCTAATTCTCCTGTTACTTCACTGACCTGGTATATCTTAAGTATTGATGGTATCAGCACTATTATGATTATATTGAGTCCAGCCATAATTATATGAGTCATGGCCATTAGCCTCTTAGTATAAAACTTAACAGCACTATATTCGCCTGCCCCAACAACTTGTCCCACTACAGTAATTAATGCCAATCCTATGGCAGAACCCGGCAAGACTCCAAAGCCACCAATGTTACTAGCAATTGCATTTGCAGTTATTGAAGCTGTACCCAGTCCTGCAACAATCCCCTGAACTAGAATTTTTCCTATCTGGAAGACACTGTTCTCCATGCCATTTGGTAGACCGATACTTAGAATACGCTTAATCATTTGTTTATCGGGCCTATACTTTAAAATATTATCAATGTAAATAGGCAATTTTTTATTCCTTAATAGTATAAACATAAAAACAGATGCAACAATTCTAGAAACTAATGTTGCAATAGCAGCACCAGCAACACCCATATTAAAGCCAAATATAAGTATTGCATTTCCTACAACATTAATTAGATTTGAAAGAATTGAGATCTTCATAGATATCTTGGAATTACCCATTGAACGAAAGAGAGCAGCACATGCATTATAAACTGCCAAAAATGGATAGGATAAGGCTGAATAGAAAAAGTAAATTCTAGCATTCCTCATCACATCAGTCTCAACTCCACGAAACAAAATATCCAGTATAAATTTTCGCCCTATTAAAGTAAAAACCATAACAACAAGAGCTAGGGCAAGACTAGTCACTATAAGCTGCTTTCCTGCACGAGAAGCATTCTTCTCATTTTTTTGTCCTAAAAACTGAGCAGATACAACTGCCCCTCCTGTTGCCATAGCCGTAAAAAGTCCTATCAAAAGGATATTTATGCTGTCCACAATTGAGACACCCGATACAGCAGCCTCTCCTACTCTGGCAACCATAACACCATCTGCCATACCAACTGTGACAACAAGAATCTGTTCTATTATCAAGGGTACTATTAGTTTAATCAAATCCTTCTTAGTAAACATCTCATCTCTCCTAAATCTAAAGGTTATTCCAAAAACAAATCCGTTAAGCATAAAAGAGAGTGCCTATCTATTTATGGATTGGCACTCCCATATACAATGTATTAGGAAAGCTCGTCCTACTACATTAAAAACGCTCCGCTAAGGATGCGCACTCACATACCCTTAATCAATTCCTCTTAGTACCAACAGTTACGTGAGCTGGTTCTGCGTTGTAATAGCTCTTATTCACAAGCTCTCTGCTTACCTCCACCCCATCTTCGTATACAACCTTGTATAACTCAGCCTGGTAACCCTTTTTCGCACTCTGAGTTACCCTCCTGTATGAAGTCGGCTTGCTTGGATCTTTTGTTATCTTTTCAGATGGTGAAGGAGATATTTCCTTTATAATCTTATTTTCATATTTTATAGTTCTATTTGAGGATCTTGTCTCATGACCCCAAATTCTAAATGTTATTTTTCTGTCCTCACTAAATGCTTCTATAAGAATTGGCATATCAGTATTATTCTTAAACTGAAAATTCTTAGAACCCTCTGCGATTGCTGCATCATAGGCTAGATCCACATAAGACACTGTCATGGAATGAGCATATCTTTCCACTATATCTAACTCAGCAGCCAAAACAGCATTATATAATGTAGTAGTTACTTGACAAGCTCCTCCACCAATACTTTGCTCAACTCTTCCCCTATTATAGGAGCCTGCTGCATAGTAGCCATTATCTACTGAAAATGGTAGGAGATAGGTATAACTTGAAAATACTTCACCAGGATAAAGCATCGCATTATTAATAAGCTTTGCACCATTGGCCAAATTAGCGGCCCTATCCTGACTGGAGCTAGTGTATACTGTTGAATACTCTCCAATTATGGAATTGCTTTTTTCAAGTAGTTCTCTTGTAAATTCAGGCTCTAAATCAACCATACTTGCATTAACCACAAAATCCATACGAATCCAATTATCTAACTTTTCTTTTATTGATGAAAATGTTGTATCTACATCCATCATACTTCCCATCTTATGATCAGTATAGTAAAATTGATTGTTTTTTCTAGTAAATGAAGCATTCTTAGGTGAAATCCTATATCTTACTGCAGCATCTTCAATTAAGTCCCTAAGCTTGTCTTCATCATATGTATATGTAAGAGGGTATACTACTTTTCCATATTCTATATCCTTTATTTCCTTATACCTCTTAATCAAATTACCAGACTTGCCTAGACTTATTGCTTGTTTAATATAATTGTTGGGTTCATATTTATAGTCAAGGTCAGCCATGGTAACTACCATGGTATTGTTACCTATCACAAGGGCAAAACTCTTACTACGAAGCCCCTGTATATGATTCCTTAAAGCCTCCTTGGCCTCCGTAACAGTCATTCCACTGATTTCTACAGTATCTATAAATACTCCCTTGCTTATGGTATCTTCCTTTTCATTAGCAAAAACACTCTGTGGATTCCATAAAAGAATTAGAGCCAATGAAAATATAAAACCATAAACTATATACTTACTAATCTTTTTCAATTAATCACCTCATATAGTGCTAAATCTTTAAGTTGGTATTACTATTTTATCATATGTTGACCATTTATCAAGACACTTTGTTGATACACGTTTTTCCATTAATTATAATCAGAATATATGTGGCCAATGGTTTGTTTTAGGTCATGCTTCATTTCTAAGCTTCCACCATCTTAAGGCCCAGAGACCTGTGCCCATAATTCTAAGTACAAATATAATTGCAAACACCTTATGTAAGGCCCCAAGGTCAGCACCCAGAATCCTATATATCGATACACCTACAAATGGCATAAGCCCGTTAGACAACATAACTAATGTTGTATATACTGAAATATTTAAAGTCTTATTGTCCTCAGGAATAACCTGAAGAAGGCACTGTAGGATATTTAAGGAAGTAGTAGCTAAGGCAAAATTAAATAAAATATTCATTATCAGAAATATCAGCTTGGCATTTCCTGTATTAATACTGGTAGATATAATCATTGCTAAAGGACATAATGACAATCCCAGACTACCGAATATAATAGCAAACCTAACGCCACGTTTTGAATTTATCCTAGACCATATGCCCATAGTTAAAAATTGAATTATGGCATTTCCTATATTAATATAGCTTAACCAAGCTTCATTCATACCTAGATATTGTGTTTGACCAATATAATACAGGGTCCAGTCAATATGCCATGTCATATAAAAGAAAATAGCAACACTGATGAATCCTATAAATTTACGGTTATGTATCAGATCTTTGAAGGCCTTTTTTAAGTCTGCTAAATCAAGTCGCTTAGCCTTCACTGTGCCATCACTAGCCTTACTGGGGATTTTCTTTAGGACATATACCTGAACCAATAAAAGGGCAGCAGCAAGCCACATAAATATCTGATGTAAAACTATCTTTTCATCATTGGTAGCTGCAGATGATAATAAAGCACCACCTGTCAAGGTAATTGTAACTCCTATAAGGAATGACATACCCGACCTAACTGCAAGTATACTATTTCTTCCGTTTGGATGAACCACATCAGAAAAATACGCCTGCCAGGAGACATTGTATATTGTCATAGGTGCAGACGATAAAGCTAACAAAGCTAAAAATGCTCCAAGCCTGGAGCTTCCTAAGGCTGGAACAAACCCAATCAATATATATACGGCTGCAACTGCTAGTAAAGCCGAGGTTACCATATCCCTCTTATTTCGTAACCTGTCTGTAAGTATTCCTCCTGGAATCAGGATAGCCATACCCACAAGCTGGGGAAGCATAGTAACTAGACCTAATTCATAATCTCCCGCTCCTAGGCGGCTGGCAAATAAATTATTATGACTACCCACCAGGTTATTAATTAGGGTAATTAAAACCCCCTCAAATGCAAAAAGTCTCATGACTTGATTTCTAGGCGCTCTTATAGCATCTATTGCATGGGGTATCCTTACACCAAGCAAATACTTCAATGAATTCTTCATATATGTCTACCTCTTATCAGCAATTGTAAAATTATTAGATACCACACTGTCTGTATCGATACAGCCAGTGGCTCCTTATAAGACACCATTTGAAAGGTAGTATATCATTTGAATAGGTGTTAATCAATACTAAATATAATGAATTTACTTGTAAGCTATTGTGATAATACATCCTAAAGTAACATGTCTGATAATTTTGTACACTAAAAGGCACCCTATAATAGGACGCCTTCTTAATTAATATAAAATGCTCTATCTTATTCTATACTATGGTCTGCTTTCTCCACAACTACACGTACCAGTATATTTCGGATTAATTTTACTACATTTTTTACATTTCCACTCATTTAAATCTGGACTTGCATTAGTTTTACTTAATGTTTTTATAGATTTATTATTTTCTATAGCCAAATACTCCAAATTTTCTAACTTCTCTAAAATTTCACTTAATACAAAAAATATTGTAGATAATATTAGGGTACTAAATAATCCAACTACTAGATATGTAATAGTTAATATCCAACGACGTTCATAATCATATATTGCCGGCTTACCAGCAACCATCGCCCAGATAAAACTACTTATAATACCTATGACAATAAGACTTATACCAATTTTTCTACATATGTCTTTCATATATTATTTCCCCCCTTGTATACACCTACGCATTACCATTCATCATATAAAAAATCCCACATTTATCAAATCTCGATTATGCTAAATGTAGGATTAGGTATTTAATTTATTTTCCTACTCATCCCAGTTATGATACACTTCTTGTACATCATCTTCTTCGTCAAGTAAGTCAAGAATTCTATTAATATTCTTAATATCCTGTTCATCGGTAAGCTCTACCCAGGTTTGAGGAATCATAGTAACTTCAGCTTGGACCATAGGAATGCCTTCCTTTTCAAGGTTTTCTCTAACCTCGCTAAATGATTCAGGATCAGTAATAATCTCAAAGCTATCCTCTTCCTCCTTAAAGTCCTCAGCACCTGCATCAAGAGCTATCATCATCAGATCATCGCCCTTTATATCACATTCATCCTTACCTATGATAATCTGTCCCTTACGATCAAACATAAAAGATACACAGCCTGTAGTTCCTACATTACCAGTCCCTTTGGTAAATGCATTTCGAACATTTGCAGCTGTCCTATTCTTATTGTCTGTTAAGGCCTCAACAATTATCGCTGTTCCGTTAGGTCCATATCCCTCATATGTAACAGACTCAAAATTAACGGAATTTGCATCTCCAGCCGCCTTCTTGATACTTCTTTCAATCGTATCGTTTGGCATATTGTTGGATTTAGCCTTAGCTATAACATCCCTAAGTTGGCTGTTAGTAGTAGGGTCTGATCCACCCTCTTTTACAGCAACCGCTAACTCACGGCCAATCTTTGTAAAAATCTTACCCTTTTTTGCGTCATTTCTTTCTTTTTTATGTTTAATGTTTGCAAACTTTGAATGTCCTGCCATTTTAATTCTCCTTACTAGTAAATGTTTGGTTCCTTCTTAAGCATAATTGATTATCTTACTTAGCCTTTGCATAACAGCTGGAGTATCTTGTGTAGACCTAATGGCACACATAATGGTATCATCACCAGCTATACAACCTACAATTCCATTTATATGAAGGGCATCAAGGGCTGCTGCCACAGCCATGGCCATACCTGGAACTGTCTTTATAACCAAAATGTTCTGTGCCATATCCATTGATATAAACCCATCTTTTAATACCCGGGTATATTTCTCCCCAAGCCCAGGCTCAGTTTTTTTCATGGTAATGTACTTTTGCCTTCCACCATCCGTAGCAATCTTGGTTAGCTTCAACTCTCTTATATCCCTTGATACTGTTGCCTGAGTTACATTAAAGCCTTCCTTCATAAGCCAATCGGCGAGCTCTTCCTGTGTCTCAATATCATACTTATCAATTAATTCGAGAATTTTATTTTGTCTATTAAATTTCATATTATACCAGAGCCTTTCCTAAAAATTTAAATATTCAATTATTATAATAGCTTCGAACGCAATATTTCATATACGCTGGTTTGGTTAAGTCGAATTAATCCTGTACTATACTGTGCTTTCTTAATAAGTATCTCATCCTCTTTTCCTAACTCTATTACTGTCTGCCCATCACATGTAGCTATTGCTGGCTCATCTAATTCGTCTCGACTTCTTAATACCACCTTTATGTTATCCTCTGCAGATACCACCACACTCCTAGGACTTAAAGAGTGGGGACAGATAGGCGTAACAACCATAACATTTGCCCTATGAGTTATTATTGGACCACCTGCCGACAAATTGTAGGATGTTGATCCTGTAGGAGTTGATATGATAACTCCGTCCCCCCTGTAATCGTCAACTAATTCGTCATTAACATAGATTTTGATGTTTATGATTCTTGAATGTCCCTTTCTAGTAATGACTATATCATTTAATGCATAGCATAAATTTATATCTTTTTCATCATGTGACATATGGCTGGGTCCCATAGGAAACTCTCCATGGAGCATTAATCTATTCTCTATCATATAATCATCAGCAAATAGCCTGTCTAAGGCAAGACTTATATTATGCTTTTCGATTTCTGCAAGAAATCCTACAGTACCAAGATTAATACCAAGAATGGGTATGTCCAGACCCATTAAATGAGTTGCACAACGAATTAGTGTTCCATCTCCACCTAATACTATAGCACACTCTACATCTAATTCAGGGGTTAGCCAAGTCTTGTCCTCTAGAGCCTTAGTATCTATAAGAGTAAACTTTCTTCCAGAAGCCTCGATATAATCTGCCAGCTGCCTAGTGATTATATTACCCTTGTCCTTATTTTCATTTGTAACAATTAGAAACTTTTCCATATATCTAAGCCCCCTGAT
>JAAYRC010000170.1 GCA_012518975.1 Clostridiales bacterium | reverse complement strand
TTATGTGATATAAGGAGTCTAACGATGGAAAAAACCTATAACTTTAATGAGTTTATGGAAGTTATAAGAAGATTAAGAGCTAAGGATGGTTGTCCCTGGGATAGGGAGCAGACCCATGAAAGCCTAAAACAATGCTTGATAGATGAGTGCTACGAAGTAATTGAGGCTATTAACAATAAGGATTACCCTAACCTATGTGAGGAGCTTGGTGATGTCCTCCTACAGGTGGCAATGCATAGTGTAATAGCTGAGGAAGATGATAAGTTCACCATAGAAGATGTTATATCTGAAGAGAGTAAGAAGATGGTTCGTAGGCATCCCCATGTATTTGGAAATCAAAGGGTGGGGTCCTCTGATGAAGTGTTAATGAATTGGGATGACATAAAAAGAAAAGAAAAAAAGGATAGGGATCCTAAGCAGGAGATTCTTGATGTACCTAAATCACTTCCTGCTAATATTAGGGCAGAAAAGGTACAAAAAAAAGCGGTCAAATTTGGTCTAAATCTTGGAGACAGTAAGAAGGCAATTGAGGATATTAATGTAAGCCTCATAAAGCTTAATAAAGCCATAGAAAAGGGAGAAGATGCAAGCGTTTTGGATGAATTTGGTCTTATGCTCTTTAGAATGATTAAATTATCGCTGGTTTTACAGTTAAATGCAGAATATTCCTTGACAAATGCTACTAATAAGTTTATAAATAGACTTATAGATGTCATTAGTCCGATGGAAGGAAGTGGAGATAATCTATACCATATCGCCCCTGAAGAACAAGAATCTTTGTGGCGATAATAAAATAATCATATGATTATTTTAAAAATATAATAAACACATTAGAGGAGGAGCGAAATCCATGAACAAAGCAGAATTAGTAGCAGCAATTGCAGAAAAAACCGAGTTTTCAAAAAAAGATTCAGAAAAGGCTTTAAAGGCTTTCATTGACGTAGTAACAGAAGAATTAACAAATGGTGGTAAAGTACAATTAGTAGGATTTGGGACTTTTGAAGTTACCAATAGACCCGCTAGAACCGGAAGGAATCCTTTAACAAATGAGCCTATGCAGATTGCCGCTTCTAAGGCACCTAAGTTCAAAGCAGGTAAAGCTTTAAAGGACGCTGTAAACGCGTAGTTATTAATAAGGATTGACAACAAACAAAAGAGGCTGTTTTAAATTCCGTATCTCTTAGGGGGTGTAGGGCATTTAAAGCAGCCTTTTAACTGGTAGGATATAGCCAGTATGAATTTTGATACATCTATACCAGACAGACAATAATGTATATTAGCAAGGATGGAGGTAATGATGAGATTAGATAAGTTTTTAAAGGTGTCTAGGTTGATAAAAAGAAGAACAGTTGCTAATGAAGCCTGCAATGCAGGCCGTGTAATGATTAATGGTAAGGTTGCTAAGGCTTCATCTGATGTAAAAATAGGGGATATAATTGAGATTGGTTTTGGAAGTAAGTCAGTAAAAGTTCAGGTGCTTGACTTGACAGAGACCGTAAAAAAAGATGAGGCAAAAGACCTGATTAAGTACCTTTAAGCCGTCATGAAGTGAAAAGTAATCTCATATACTTATAAAGACTAGTCATAGCCTTTTTGGCAGGTGTCTTAATAAGATAGTATGAAGATAAGGATGAGGGGGCTTTTCTATGGATGGAAGACAAGAGGTTTTAAAGGGGCATAAATTAAATATTAATGCAAGGAAAACAGCATTGATAACAGGTGTAAATGATGTATTATCCTTTGATGCAGGGGAGGTATTATTACAGACTGAGCAGGGTATTTTAATGATAAGAGGAAGTGAACTTCATGTAAATCGTCTATCTCTTGAAAAGGGAGAGGTTGATATAGATGGGAGAATTGACAGCTTAACCTATTCAGATACTAGCAGTTATGGTAAATCTGGAGAGTCTTTATTTGGTAGGCTTTTCAAATAGGAGGCTGTATGAGTCAAGATATTACTATTGAGCTACAATTTTTCATGATTTCAATTATATGGGGTATATTAATCCTGTTAGCTTATGACCAGATTCGTGTTTTGAGGCGAATCCTTCCTCATAAGATATCGCTTATAACAATCCAAGATCTCTTGTTTTGGCTTGTTGTCAGTGTCTTTGTATTTGCTATGATTTATGTACAAAACAGTGGAACCATTCGAGGTTTTTCTATTATGGGCATAGTGATTGGCATGGTTATTTATCATTATATATTGAGTGATTTACTTGTAAAGATTGAAAGTAGATTAATTCTCCTTATATTACGTCCTTTTTCTTTAGCAATAAGTTATATATGCAAAGGAATTGGCTTTCTGATTAATAAAGTTAAAAAAACAAGTCTTAGGATATATGGGAGATTGAAAAACAAATTGAAATCGGTTAAAATATCTTTAGATAGGCGCAGAGAGAAGAAAAAGGCCCAAAAAAGCACCAAGATGAATGAGAGGTGGCATAATGAGAAGGAAAAATAAAAAAGGGACAGGCACTGGTATTATTGTATTTGTCGTATTATGCATCTTTGCTATCGTTGCTTTTGGAAAATTAAAGCTTGAGGAAGAAAAGAAGGGGCTTGATAGAAGACTAGAGACCTTGCAAACTCAGATTAATGATGAGAATGAAAGGTCAAAAGAAATTGAGAAACTAGAGGCATATTCACAGACAAAAAGGTATATTGAGGATATAGCTAGGGAACA
Organism: Clostridiales bacterium; assembly: GCA_012518975.1. GTDB lineage: Bacteria > Bacillota > Clostridia > Lachnospirales > Lachnospiraceae > Mobilitalea. Next base: position 15,887 of record JAAYRC010000170.1, on the reverse strand, counting down.
GTTGGGGTTGGTTTATGAGGATGAAATAATTATCCGTGAAGATGGTGAAAAATAATTTACTTTTACCATTGACATTTGATTATAAAGCAGATATAATAATTTTCGTGACTTTGGCGAAGTAGCTCAGTTGGCGAGAGCATGCGGTTCATACCCGCAGTGTCGGCGGTTCAAATCCGTCCTTCGCTATTTTTTTATACTCAAAAGCAATAAAGGATAAAGGTTTTAAAGCCTTGAATATTAAGAGCATAGATATATCATACATATTGTGTGACTATATCGGTGCTTTTTTATGTATTAGGAAAGATTGTCCTATTATATAAAAAAGTTGCACTAGCATGATATACCTTTACTTTGAATTTGAAGGGGTTGATTTATTAGTATCTTAAAAACTACCAAGTCCCTACATTCGATACTATAAGAGTTTTGATAGAGTTCTTGTCAAAAAGTTTTTCGATTATAGTGATTGATTCTGACAAATGTTTTATTTGCTCCTGAATATAATAGAGCGGCATACATTTTCATGACATATGAATGTGAATGATGCTTTGGCAGCATATGATGCAGCTATAGTAAACAAAAAGGAGCGAAGCAGTATGAAAGGTGTTAGAAAAAGGGCAATTTTAATTTACGCAATAGGATTTGTTATAGGGAGGGCCAGCTTCTTTGCTATTAATCCATTGGCTATTGGTTATTTTTCGGCAGCATATTTAGAAAAGGTCAAACCAAGCTTATTATCTATAATAATATTAACTGGTATAAGTTCGGCCATGCCAGCTACCATAGCATTAAAATATTTACTTACAATGATTAGTTCCATAGTATTACTTGAGTCTCCAATTATAAAGAAAAAGGATAGACCTATTAACTTGTACTTTTTATTACCAGCAGTTTCCCTAGGAATATTCGCAATGATGGAGGCGGCTGCCTACGGGTGGAAGGCTGACTATGTAGTTTTGTCAGTGCTTGAGGCTGTGATTGCTTATGTATCTGGAATGGTTATTCATATAGGGACAAGCTTTATTATGAAACCAACTAAGGGTATGCGGATGACTAATGAAGAAATTATTAGCGTGAGCCTAATGGTAGCAGTAGCTATCTATGCTATACCTAAGATGAACAATCCATATATAGCGCCAATAGAAACCCTTATTTATTTTCTGGTTTTACTATTTACTTATAAGTATGGGGTAGGCCAGGGGGCAATAACTGGTGCGGTGTCAGGTTTGGCCTTATGCCTTAGGGGGGGACCATTGTCTGATGTTGGGGTTCTAACTATGCTTGGAATTATACCAGCATTATTTCGCAGTCTAGGAAGAGTTCCTACTGCGGCTGCATTTTCATTGACTACAGCCATAATTAGCCTACAATATGAGGGAATGGTAGTGTCAGGTAAAGAAATTGCAGCCTTTAGCTCTGCCCTCCTATTATTTTTATTTCTTCCAAAGAGTTTTATATATAGGGTTGATTACGAAAAGGATGATGCTAGCCTACTCCTATTATCATCTGATAACCTAAAGAGGTTAGCCAGTATTAGGATGAAAACATTTTCAGATTCATTTTTGAAGCTATCTAAAACTTTGGAGACGATTACAGAGAGGCAGACTAAGGTAAAACAGAAGGAAATAGATTTGATCTTTGAGGAGATATCTGAAAGGCTTTGTAAGAATTGTAGGAATTGTAGCTTTTGCTGGGAAATCAACTTAAAGGAGGCTTATCAGGCTACCTGTGATTTGTTTGATGTGGCAAATAAGAGGGGGTATATAGAGGAGAGGGATATACCTGAGTATTTTTTAGAAAATTGTATTTGCTCAAACGACTTGGTTTTAGAAATAAATAGGGGCTTTGAGATGGCAAAGCTAAACAATATATGGAGTAATCGTCTGGCTGAAAGTAGGGAGGTAATTGCCGGGCAACTAAGGGAGGTTTCATCTGTCATACAATCTCTAACCACGGATATATATGGGGCGGCTAGAGTTATGGAAAATGAGGAGAGTAAGGTAATAAAAAAACTTAGATCAGGACATGTAGATGTAAGAGATATTACAGTGCTAGAACGTGCTGGTAGGCGTAAAGAACTTGTCTTGAGTGCCAAAGGGCCCAGTAGGAGGTGTGTAACTACTAAGGAGGCGGCCAACTGGATATCGGAAGCTCTTGGTATAAGGTTTCTCGTGTCTGAGGCTTCAAAATTAATTTTTTCAAAAAAAGTTGAAGAATATATATTTGTAGAGGATACTAAGTTTAAGGTTCTGACAGGGTTAGCAAGGGCGATGAAGGATAGTATATCTGGAGACAGCTTTTCTATAATGAGATTAGACCATGGAGAGGTGGTTATAGCCCTATCTGATGGAATGGGAACAGGTAAAGAAGCTGCTGATGAAAGTGAAACGGTCCTTTCCCTATTAGACCAACTGCTAGAGGCAGGATTTAAAACAGAGACAGCGGTAAGGCTTATTAATTCTAATTTGGTCCTGAAGGCAGATAAGCAAACATTTTCAACTATAGATTTAGGAACTATTAACCTATATACAGGTATGTGTGAGTTTGTCAAGATAGGTGCGGCGTCTACATTTATCAAACGGAATAATTGGGTGGAGACTATTAGCTCTACTACTCTTCCCATTGGAATGTTTAAGGCAGTTGATTATGATTGCGTTACTAAAAAGTTATATGAAGGTGATATAGTTATTATGGTTACAGATGGTGTATTAGACTGTTTGAAGGAGCAAGAAAAGGAGGCATATATGGAAAGATTAATTATGGATATTGATAGTAGTAATCCACAAGAGATCGCCAATAGAATCCTTGATCATAGCTTGAGCCAAAGAAACTATATTCCCTCAGATGATATGACTGTTATAGCAGTAGGAATTTGGGCAAAATAGTGAAGAGGGGAAAAATGATTGAAATTTCATAGGCAAAGGATTAGAATACATTTATATATCAATAGTCATAATTAAACAGATAAGGGAAAATATGTTAACAAAAGTATACAATTATGTAAAAACTCATAAACTTATTGAAAAGGGAGACAGAATTCTAGTTGGAGTATCTGGAGGAGCAGATTCTGTCTGTCTTTTGCATATCCTGACAGCCCTTTACCAAAAAGGGGAAGTAGACCTTTTTGTTGTTCATGTTCATCATGGTATCAGAAATGAGGAGGCAGATAGGGATGAGGCCTTTGTTAAAGAATTATCTGCTAACATGGGGCTTACTTATTGTGCTTACCATTATGATGTGAAAGGTCTTGCTAGTAAAGAAGGTTTGTCAGAGGAAGAGGCAGGGAGAAAGGCTAGGTATGATGCTTTTGCAGATGCTTCAAAGAAATATAAGTGTAATAAGGTTGCAACGGCACATAATAAAAATGATAATGCTGAAACAATATTATTTAACTTATTTCGGGGTACTGGTATTAGGGGTCTGACTGGAATAGATCCAATACTCAATATGAAGACTGACCTTGGCATAATTACAATTATACGTCCTCTTTTATCTACAGAACGGGAGGATATAGAGAAGTATTTATCTGGGAGCATGATAAAGTTTATTAATGATTCTACAAATTTTCAAGACATTTATAGTAGAAATAAAATTAGAAATCAGATACTTTCATATGCAAATGAACACATTAATATAAATGTCATAGACCATATTACCAATGCTGGAGTCCATCTTAGAGAGTCCTATAATTATATAAATTCATGTATACATGATAGATATAGGGTTTTAGTAAGGGAAGGGCAAGGATATTTTGAATATGATGTCAGTGATTTTGACCGAGAGGATATAGTAATTCAAAAGGGAATTATCCGTAAAATATTTCAGAATCTAGCTGGTAAATTGAGAAACATCGAGGCTAATCATGTAAACGATGTCTTGGATCTTGGAAAAAAGCAAGTGGGTAAACAACTTAACCTTCCGTATGGGATGATTGCTATGAAAAAGTATGGTATAGTAAGGATAACTACAAATTCGGATGGGGAAGATTCTAATTTTAAGTCTATAAGACCTATAGAAATTCAAGTGCCAGGGAAAACTTACTTGGAACAAATAGGGGCATATATAGAAACTGATATTATAGATTATGAAAAAAATAAATCAATTCCTAAAAATAGTTGTATCAAATGGTTTGATTATGATAAAATAGAAAATACGCTTCTAGTAAGAACTAGAAAAACTGGAGATTTCCTACAAATAAATAGTCGGGGTGGTAGAAAGAAGCTTAAGGATTATTTAATAGACTTAAAAGTACCCAAAAATGACCGAGATAGCTTACTACTACTCGCTGATGAAAATCATATTTTATGGATTATTGGACATGATAACCGAATTAGTGAAAAGTTTAAAATTGGTGATAATACAAAGAATATACTATCTATGAAACTAACGTATGCAAAGGAGAAAGACAATGATTGATGAAAATAATATAAAAGTCCTGATATCTGAAGAGGAGATTAGTAAAAAAATAAATGAGCTGGCATTGAAGATTAGCAATGACTATGCAGGAAGGGATATACATCTTATATGTATTTTAAAGGGAAGTGTGTTTTTTAGTTGTGAATTGGCTAAGAAAATAACCATACCTGTTACTATGGACTTTATGTCCGTATCAAGTTACGGTGATGAGTTGGTTAGTTCAGGAAGGGTAAAAATTGTAAAGGATCTTGATGAGTCAATTAAAGACAAGGATGTCATAATTATAGAGGATATTATTGATTCGGGTAGAACACTTGCGTATTTGATGGAGTTACTAGGTACAAGATCACCTAAGAGTCTAGAAATATGTACTTTACTTGATAAACCAGAACGTAGGGTTACTGATGTAAAAGTAAAATATGTAGGCTTTGAGATACCTGATGAGTTTGTAGTAGGTTATGGTCTGGATTATAAGCAAAAATATAGGAATTTAGCATATATAGGTGTGGTATAATGAGAATAAAAGGGTATAACCTTATAATATATAAAATACTTATTAAAAGGGAGGTTGTTTGGTGAGGAAGCAAATGAAGGGATACGGTTTTTACTTGGCTATTCTAGCCATAATATTTGTAACTGTAATCCTATCTGAAAATTTTGATTTTAATAATAAGAATGCATATAATTACACTCGTTTTGTTAATGATGTAAATGAGGGTAAGGTTAGCTTTGTAAATATATATCCTAACCAGGAAGTATATACTGGTGAAGTCAAGGTTAGCTTTGTTGGTAAGGACCAAAAACAAAGTTTTAATGTATCAGACATAAGAGAAGTAGAATCTTTTTTATATGAATCAGGTGTGGAGTATAACACCCATAAGATATCTAAACCCAACTGGTTTTTATCTACAATACTACCATATCTCTTAATATTAGTTGTGGTAATTGCCTTGTTTTCCTTCTTGTCAAACCAGGCTTCTGTTGGTGGTGGAAACAGCAAAGTAATGAACTTTGGAAAAAGCCGTGCAAAAATGTCAACGGATGAAAACAAAAAAACAACATTTAAGGATGTGGCAGGCTTAGATGAAGAAAAGGAAGAGCTTAAGGAAATAGTTGATTTTCTTAAGGCTCCTAAAAAATATATACAGGTAGGTGCAAGAATACCAAAAGGAGTTCTTCTTGTGGGACCTCCAGGAACAGGTAAAACATTACTTGCCAAGGCAGTAGCTGGAGAGGCAGGAGTTCCTTTCTTTTCAATATCAGGTTCAGATTTTGTTGAAATGTTCGTGGGTGTGGGAGCATCAAGAGTAAGAGATTTATTTGAGGATGCAAAGAAAAATTCACCCTGTATAGTGTTTATAGATGAGATAGACGCAGTTGCAAGACGAAGAGGCACAGGTATGGGTGGCGGACATGATGAAAGAGAGCAAACCCTAAACCAGCTCTTGGTTGAAATGGATGGATTCGGTGTAAATGAGGGCATAATTGTTATGGCGGCTACTAACCGTGTTGACATATTAGATCCAGCCATACTTCGTCCTGGACGTTTTGATAGAAGAGTTACAGTTGGCCGTCCAGATGTAAAGGGTAGGGAAGAAATACTTCATGTCCATGCAAAGGGTAAGCCCTTAGGTGACGATGTAGATTTAAAGCAGATTGCCCAGACTACAGCCGGATTTACTGGAGCAGACCTTGAAAACCTAATGAATGAGTCTGCAATTGGTGCAGCTAGAGAAAATAGATCCTTTATTGTTGGTGAGGATATTAAAAAAGCCTTTATTAAGGTTGGAATTGGTACAGAAAAGAAAAGTAAAGTGGTCAGTGATAAGGAAAAGCGTATTACTGCTTATCATGAAGCTGGTCATGCAATATTGTTTCATGTTCTTCCTGATGTAGGACCTGTGTATACAGTATCGATTATTCCAACCGGAAATGGGGCGGCTGGCTATACTATGCCCCTTCCTGAAAGGGATGATATGTTTTATACAAAAGGTAAAATGCTCCAGGATATTACAGTAACTCTTGGTGGTAGAGCTGCAGAAGAATTAGTACTTGAAGATATAACTACAGGGGCTTCCCAAGATATAAAGGTGGCAACAAAGACTGCCAGAGCAATGATAACACGCTATGGTTTCTCCGATGCGATTGGTATGGTTAATTATGAGCAGAATGAGGATGAAGTGTTTATAGGTAGAGATTGGGGTCATACGAAGAGTTTCAGTGATAATGTAGCTAACAAAATTGATGAGGAAGTTAGAGCTATCATTGATGAATGTTATGCTGCTGCAAAGAGAATCTTAACAGAGAACAAGGATATACTTGATGCCTGTGCTGATTTATTGATAGAAAAAGAAAGGATTTCAAGGGAAGAGTTCGAAGCTTTGTTTGAAGTTCAAAACCAAGAATCTTTGTAAAAAATGACGAAAATTGATTTCTATTTTTGTAAAGTTTGTGCAGACTTATATTTGTTTACATGATATACTATGTATGTAAACCCCAATACATTATATAGTTTTTTGCTACACCCCCATAAGTAACAAAATACCTTCTCCAAAAAAGGACAGTGAAAACTGTCCTTTTTTATATTGTTTGAAAGTTGGCCCTATTACATGAAAAATGTAATAAGAAAAATTGGTCCCAATAGGTAAAGCTTGCTATTTTGTTCTTGATGAAATGTACTTTTTAGCAATGGGGAAATATAAAGATAATTTAATAAGCATGTGAGCATATTAATCTTAAGTAGGATAAGAAAAAATATATGTTTGCCTTAAGGCAAATAGTAAAAAAGCATCTGAAGGGGGTATATATGCTTATTCGTTATAATGCTTTTTTAAAATATATCTTGTTGTTTCTAGTTGGTGGATATGCTTATGGAGCTATAGAGATAATATCTAGAGGTTATTCCCATATATCTATGATGATTGCGGGAGGAATTTGTTTTATACTAATTGGATTAATAAATGAAGTAGGTTCTAAGCAAATCTCATTATTGAGCCAGATGGCAATATCCGCTGCCATCATTACAGTAGTGGAGTTTGTAACTGGACTTATAGTAAATGTATGGTTGGACCTTAAGGTATGGGATTACTCGGACCAACCATTTAACATAATGGGACAAGTATGCATTTTATTTACTATTATATGGTTTTTGATATCACCCTTAGCCATCTTCTTAGATGATTATATTCGTTATTATTTTTTGGGGGAAGACAAGCCCCGGTATAAGGTGTTTTGATTTGTGGCTTATGAGGGTATCAGGATACAGTGTTTTTCTAAAAGCTTATAAGGATGGTAGGAAAGTTTGGATTTTCTAAGACCCTCGACCCCTACATCTTCCTCTCGGTTAATATATTTTATCTGGTCGTTTATGGAGTTACTTACAAATTCCTTAACTATCATTTGATAGGAGCCATGATAGTTTCGATCAGCTTTTTCTATATGACAATATAGGGTATCATTTATTATTTCCCCTATTGACATGGCAACAATATTATCATCTACCTGTATAAAGCCTCCGATTAGGTTGAACTTACTCATATATGGCAGAAGCTCAAGAGAACGAGAAAGTTCTTCCTTTGCTAAGCTAGAGTTCTTTGAAAAGTTCAGCTGATAATCCTTAAGAAACTGGGTAACTCGGTCTAGGTTGTCTTTGGTAAATTTCTCATAGCTGTAATTAGGATATAATCTTTTAAATTTATTTATATGGTTTCTTTGACCACTATAACGTCTTCCTGCCATATTGGCCAGGTCTTCTGCTAGGTAAAGATAGTCTGACCAGTCTCTGTTGGCTCTTTCAGGCATTTGTCCCTTATACTTATCCATAAGTATAGGAACCGCTTCCTCGGGAACAGTGCAAAACCATAAGGGGATCTTGTTTTGTCTACAATATGATTTTAATAAATCCATTAACTTATCCATAGGGCCAGTACCGGCAGGAAAGGTAAAGGATGTCTTTCCTGCAAACTTGACCTTGTAGGTTATCATACCTTCATATATAGTATAATGTGTGTCGTAAAAATCACGCCACATATACATAGCACCAATAGTATAGTCAGAGGTACGGCTAATTTTGTATTTTAGATATTCGGATGTTTTTATTATTGTCTCTGCATTAATAGGTTTAAATTCTAGCATCTAGTCCTCCAGTAGTTTGTTTTTTCTATCTATAATTATGTCCTTGTTTTAAGTTTTTTAATATGCCTGTCGCCTTTGTAGCCTTAATAAGTAAATAAAACATAATGGCTTCTACGGGAAGGGCAATTGCAGCTTTTAATGCTCTTACTGGTAAAAGGGCAATATAGTTATAACCGTATAGGACAGTCAACCAGTATGTGTTCAAGGGGATGCTGATAACTAGTGTATATACTAGCTTAGCAAGAACAATTCTAGTAAGGCTTAGGGGCTTTTTATAAAGCATAAGGCCATAGATAAGTCCTGTCAGTATTGCACTTAGGGTAAAGCCGAAGAAAAAAGTGCCAGTGGGCTTAATTATAAAGGTTAAAATATCTAAGCTAGCTCCATAGACCATACCTACTACAGGGCCAAAAAGGTAGTAAACAAATTCATTAGGTAAAAAATTAAAAGTAATTTTTAGATATTCTGACGGCATATAGGTTAAATAACCGAGAATAATAGAGATTGAACCTAGCATTCCAAGTAAAGTGATACTTCTTACTTTTTTTAATTCTTTGTAGGATGATGAAAATATAGTTTTAAATTTGTACATAAAAAAACCTCCTTTGCAGACCTTTAACTACAATAGAGGGAATACCATACTGTAGCAGCGGGATGCGAAACATGTACCGCAAGTTTCCTTTTCGTCCGGATGACAACTCCCTGTTCATCTAGCACTTAACGCACATATTCCTACTCTGCCTATAATTTTTATATAAGTATACCACAGGTTTTTGATATTGCAAGAAAAAAAGACTCTATGTTACAATAAAATCAAGTAAAACATGAAAACATGTCATAAAAAGCTGACCATTTAGTATTTTATAATATCCTTAGACATGTTAAAATGGTTTATACAACATATAGAAGGAATCGAAAATAATGAAAATTTTATTAGTGGCAGTAGATGCCAAATATATTCATACCAATTTAGCTGTTCATAGTCTTAAGGCTTATTCGAATAAATTCGGCAAGCATATTAGTATTGCCCAGTATTCAATAAATCATAGCGAAGACCAAATTCTAAGGGGGATATATCTTGAAAACCCCGATGTGGTTGCTTTTTCCTGTTATATTTGGAATATCAGCATGATATCAAGTATTATTAAAAGCCTGAAAAAAATCAAGCCTCAGGTTAAAATATGGTTTGGAGGACCTGAAGTATCCTATTATCCTAAGGAAGGCCTTTTAAAGTACAAGGACCTTGATGGTATAGTAGTTGGTGAGGGTGAGCAGACCTTTTATGAGCTTATGGAGTATTATCTTGGGAAAGGCAAAGAACTAGAAGATATTTGTGGTATAGCCTTTAAAGATAGGGCAAGGTTAAATAATACACATATAAAGACAGATGATAAGGTATATGTTACGCCAAGAAGAATGCCTATATCTTTAGATGAAATTCCCTTTGCCTATGATGGTATTGAAAACTATAAGAACAAAATCATATATTATGAAAGTAGTCGTGGATGTCCCTATTCTTGCAGCTATTGCCTGTCATCAGCCCATAAAGGAGTGAAGTTTCGTAGTATCGACTTAGTAAAAAAAGAGCTAAAAATATTTTTGGATAATGATGTTCCTCAGGTTAAGTTCGTTGATAGGACCTTTAACTGTAATAGAGGCCATGCTATGGAGATATGGCAGTTTATTAAAGATAATGATAATGGAAAAACCAATTTTCATTTTGAAATAACAGCGGACTTGTTAAGCGAAGAGGAGCTAAGTCTTTTAGAGAGCCTAAGGCCGGGGCTTGTTCAATTTGAAATAGGTGTACAGACTACCAACCCTGATACTGAGAAGGCTATACAAAGGAAGGTGGACTTTTCTATATTGGCTGATAAAGTCAGACGAATAAATAAGGCAGATAATATCCATCAGCATCTAGATTTGATTGCAGGACTTCCCTTAGAGGATTATGATTCGTTTGAAAAGTCTTTTCAGGATGTATACCAGCTTAAGCCCCACCAGCTTCAGCTAGGATTTCTAAAGGTCCTTAAGGGGTCTTTAATAGAAGAAGAAATAAATAAATATGGTATAGTTTATAATGATGAGCCTCCTTATGAGGTTCTGTATACAAAGCATTTGTCCTATAATGAGATTATAGAGCTAAAGGGCATCTGTGATATGGTGGAGGTTTATTATAATAGTGGGCAGTTTACCTATTCTTTGGAGTATATAGGACACTATTTTACTAGCCCAATGAAGCTTTATTCCTCGCTATACCACTATTATCTTAGTAAAGATATATATGGCTTAGCTCAGTCTAGGATAAAGCGTTATGATATACTATTAGATTTTTTTAAAACCCATGTAGATTCAGATATGACCCATGTGTTTAAAGAAATCCTATTATTTGATCTATGCCTCAGGGAAGGAATAAGAAAGAGGCCTGACTATATCGGTCCACCTATACCTTATCAAAAATATAGGGAGATTTGTGAGGCTCTCAATATAGACAAACCTAATAGAACCAAGATACATCTAGAAAGACTTAATTATGATGTAATTGAAACAGCCAAGTCGGGTATGCCTATCAAAAAAGAATGTATAGTTATGTTTGATTATGGCAACAGAGATCCCCTGACTAATTCTGCAAAAATAGAGTTTTATGATGATGCAAGATAGCTTCTTAAGGCGGATTGATAATCAATAATGTTTTCTTATAGAAAAAGAGGTAGTATTTATGTTAAATAAAAAAATCACAAATATCATTTCTGCTCTTAATAGGGAATATGGAACCAAAAACCGTGTTTTTTTAAATCATGAGACCCCCTGGCAACTTTTAATAGCAACTATTCTTAGTGCCCAGTGTACAGATGATAGGGTAAATCAGGTCACCTCCAAATTATTTAAAAAATACAGGAGTATAGAAGATTTCGCCAATGCAGACCAGGAAGAACTTGAGAAGGATATCCATTCAACAGGTTTTTATAAAAATAAGGCTAAAAACATTATTGCCTGTACAAAAAGACTTTTAAGTGAATATGGTGGAATAGTTCCAAGAGATATTGATGACTTAATAAGTCTGGCTGGTGTGGGAAGAAAGACAGCTAATGTGATAAGGGGAAATATTTATAATGAACCTAGTATAGTAGTTGATACCCATGTGAAAAGAGTTTCAAGAAGGCTTGGCTTAACTAAAGAAGAGGACCCTGTAAAGATTGAGTTTGATTTAATGGAGAAATTACCAAAAGCTCAATGGATTTTATATAATATACAAATTATAAGCCATGGAAGAGCCATCTGTACTGCAAGAAGCCCTAAGTGTGAGGAGTGTTTTTTGAAGGAGTTTTGTACATATGGGTTAAAAGTAGGTAAAAAGATTTCAAAGAATGAAAATAAAAGTAAAAATCCCTTGAAGGATGAGTTGAAATAACATAAAATATAAAGCATCCTAGCTTATACTATAACTCAAGTTAGGAATCTTTTATAGTTTGTATTTGCCTCAAGAGGTTTTCCTTATCTCTTATAGGGATGGATGAAATTATGTCTAAAAGATTATCAATTTTATCAGGTCTATCTTGCTGAAGATAGATTTTTGCCAAGAGGCAATAAGTTTTGTGTACATCTGTCTTGCATTCTATAGCGGTTTCTAGAACAGCTAGGGCATCCTCCGGGTAACCATTTGTATACAGGCGTTCACCCCATTTATGCAATATAGATATAATTATTAGATAATTATTATCGTATTCAGAAAGTAGATTTATATTGGAAGCCCCATATTTAAGCTTTAGTTCAGTGTTAGAAAAACTACTTAAATTGAGTATTTTTTTATTAGAATGTGAGAGAATAGTATCACGATATGAGTTAACAGTTGGATCAGCATTATCCTCCAATGGAAGTCTATCAATAGGAAGGTGAATATAATCCAGCATTGATATGTCGGATTTTCGGGTAGTATTTGCTTGGGACTCCCTTTTCCAATAATTATATTTGGCTTTTTTGGAAGAACTATCATTTTTTCTTAACTGATATTGTAACCAAATGACAAAAACAAATAAAAGACCTAAAGATATAATTAAGTTCACAGGTTTACACAACCTTTCCATATAAAATAATATTAAAAAAAGAAGGTGAAAGTATGTTTAATTGGCAGAATAAGAAGACCAAGAAAATAATGTCTACTATAATAATAATAATTTTAGTTCTTTCAATGACATTGCCTATGATATTAAGTATATTTAATTAATATACATAATTCACAATGGATTGTCAATAAAGTAAGATTTCCTTGAATCTTGTCGCTTTTATGATACAATAGGAAGAAATCACAAGGAAGATTAGTAAGTTAGCCCTTAAAATAGAAAGGAAGGATGAAGGATGAAAAGGTCTGTGACTTACCTTTACGCAGTAATAGTCTTATCCATTTCGACGGTGTTATTTGGAAATCACTTTTCTGCATATGCAAATGAGAATAATACCATACCAAAGGGTGTATTTGTAGATGAAGTCGATGTTGGTGGTATGACTGCAAAGGAAGCTGAAACAGCCATTGATAAGTTTGTAAATGAACTAAAGAGCAAGGAATTGGTAATCCGAGTTGATGAAGATACTGTATCAACAACCTTGGGTGATATGGGATATACCAATAAGAATAGCAATGCCATAGAGCAAGCTCTTGAGATTGGTACAAGTGGAAACTTGATAAAAAGATACAAGGATCTAAAGGATGTTGCCCATGAGGGGATTAGATATCCATTAGAATTTACCTTGGATGAGAATAGGATTAGAGAATTTGTATCTAGGGAGCTTTCAAAATTTAACCAAGAACCAGTAAATGCCTCAGTATCTAGAAAAGATGGAAAGATGATATACACAGATCATATACTAGGTAGGCAGGTAGATGCGGATGCTACAGTTCTTAGTATAGTTGATACAATTGAAAATTCCTGGGATAGAAATAATTTACTTATAGATGGATACATGGAGGATGTGACTCCAGTTTACACTAGGGATGTAGTAGAGAAGTGTAATACAATTATAGGAAGCTTTAGCACCGAGTATGCTGATTCTGCACAAGGACGTGCGGCTAATCTTGCTAACGGAGCAAAACTTATTAACAATAGTGTCTTTTATCCTGGCGAGGTTTTTTCGGGATATGAGCAATTGGCTCCTTTTACCAGCAGTAACGGTTATTATGTTGCTGGTGCATACTCCAAAGGAAGGGTTGTTGATAGTGTAGGTGGAGGTGCTTGCCAGGTTACTACTACCCTTTATAATGCGGTTTTAAAAGCTGAATTGGAAATTGTTGAAAGACAAGCACATTCCATGACCATAAGCTATGTCAGCCTATCAAGAGATGCCGCTATTGCAGGTACCTATAAAGACTTAAAGTTTAAGAATAATACAGATGTTCCTATTTTGATTGAAGCCTATACTAAGGGACGTAAAATAACCTTTAATATTTGGGGGCATGAAACTAGAGATGTAGATAATAGAGAAATAAAGTTTGAGACCCGTGTCTTATCAGAGACACCGCCTCCAGCAGATGTAGTCACTGAGGATCCAACAAAGCCTATAACATATAGAAAAGTAACACAGTCAGCCCACAGAGGCTATAGGACAGAGCTATATAAGGTGGTATATGAAAATGGAGTTGAAGTAAGCAGGACACTAATTAACACAAGCTCTTACGCCCCTGCTCCAAGGTATGTTACGGTTGGAACCATGGTTGAGGAGGAGCCAGAGGATATACAGGAGCCTGTAACTGATAATAAGGATAAAGAAGAAGATAAGAAAGAGAAACCCAATAATGGAGACAATGAAGAGAAGGAACCAAAAGAACATGAAGCTGACGAGACAAAGGAAACATCATTGGATGAAATCATCGATCATGATGACCAGCTTGAAAGAGACATATATTGGGAACCTGATTGGGACGAGGAAGGTCTAGAGGATGAATAAGGCTATACTTTTTGGAGGTATCGGATGAAAATAGGGAAGATACCTGAGACGGTTTTAAAAAGGTCAGTTTTAAAGCAAATCAGGCATAGGAGAGATGAAGTTCTTTTAGGACCTGCCATAGGAGAGGACTGTAGTGTAATAGGCCTTGAAGGCGATGAGGTAATAGTAATGTCCACAGATCCTATTACTGGAACAGTAGAGGATATAGGAACTCTTGCTGTTCACATCACAGCAAATGACATAGCATCTAGTGGAGCTGATCTTATAGGAATAATGCTTTCAGTATTACTACCTGAAAACAGTTCGGAGGCTGAATTAAAGACCCTTATGCATGATATAGATAAGGTCTGTGAACAACTCCAAATAGAAGTTATTGGAGGACACACCGAGGTAACAAAGGCTGTAAATCAGATTATTGTTACTGTTACTGGAATAGGTAAGATGAAAAAAAACCTATTAATAAAGACAGCAGGGGCCTTACCTGGTCAGGAAATTGTTATGACTAAGTGGGCAGGACTTGAAGGAACTGCTATTTTGGCCAAAAGTATGGAGGCCGACTTATTAAGTAGATATTCAGCAGAATTTATAAACCAAGCAAAAAATTTAATTGATTATATATCTGTTGTTCCTGAATCAAAAATTGCAAGAGAGCTTGGTGTATCTTCTATGCATGATGTAACTGAGGGAGGTATATTTGGTGCTCTTTGGGAGATTGCTGCAGCCTCAAGAGTTGGTCTTGAAGTATATCTTCAAAAGATTCAGCTCAAACAGGAAACAGTTGAAATCTGCGAATTCTTCGACCTCAATCCATATATGCTCATATCAAGTGGTTGTATGCTGATTGTTACAGATAAGGCAAACCTATTGGTGGAAAGACTTAAGGAACAAGGTATTGCTTCAGCAGTAATTGGACGTATAACAGAGGGAAATGATAGAATTGTTATTAATGGTGATGAGAGGCGATACTTAGAGCCAGCTAAATCAGATGAATTGTATAAGTTAATGTAAGACATAGTAATTTTAATTATAAGAATTACCGATAATAAAAGCAAGTATTATTCAACCTACTGGGTAATGGTTATATGGTTGGAAAGGGAGGGGAAAAGGATGAGAGAAAAGATATTATCAGCAATTGACAAAAACAGCAAATTATCCGCAGCGGATTTGGCAATTATGTTGGGATATAGTGAAGAAGAAATATCAAATACTTTAAAAGAATTGGAAGAAGAGCATATTATATGTGGATATCCAACCTTGATTAACTGGGATAAGGTTAAGTGTGAAAGAGTAACTGCTTTAATAGAGGTGAAGGTAACCCCCCAAAGAGGATTGGGATTTGATAGAATTGCAGAGAGAATATATCAATTTGATGAAGTAAAATCAGTTTATCTTATGTCTGG